>CAJMRZ010000167.1 GCA_905215945.1 uncultured bacterium
CGAGGTAGCCCTCCTGGTCGAAGTGCATGATCTCGATCTTCTCGGTCTCCTTCATGTGTGTCCTCCCATCACATGTGCGCAATTCTATACATCGCGCTTCTTGCTGATACCAATTATAGCCATACGATTGCTTGTTATTTAATACCAATCCAAACTCACGGAGATTTGCGGCGAACGGTCGGTTTCCTCGCCCGAGTGGTATTACAACGCCAATAGTTGTCTATTTCGAGCGCTACTGCCAACGGGTTCCCCACAACTCGCCAGCTATAAAAGCGTTGCGCCAGACCCGCCCAAGCGTTTCCGGCGCAACCGCGCAGTTTAGTTATTCGGCTTCCATCTCCGCTGTCACACGGCGATACATCTCGATAACCTGAGTCGTCGCCTTGGACGGATCCTGATAGTAGCGGCCATCACACGTCTCGGCCGAGACATAGCCCGTATAGCCGTGGCGCATGAGTGCCTCGAGGTCGGCACGCATATCACGCTCGCCGTCGCCCCAGGCAAGATGCGTCGTGCCGCCGCCCACATCTACAAAGTGGGTGTGAACGATCTTGTCGCCCAAAACCTCAAAGTAGCCGTCGATCGTGTCGCCGGCAACTTCCATGGCGCCAAAGTCGATACAGGCCTTCAGGTTGGGACGATCGACCGCCTCGAGGATGCGCGCGACATCCTGTGCGGTGTTGACCAACACGGACTCCGACGGCTGCAGGGCCTCGAGCGCGACGCGAATACCGCGCGTATCGGCGTAGTCGCACACCGAGCGCAGCATGGCAACGCTGCGGGCCCAGGCGTCCTCAGCCGGCTCGTCCAGATAGGCCCAACCACTCGTCACCAGAATCTGCGGCACGCCCAACTCAACGGCAACGTCGATCACATTCTTAAAGTACGAGAGGATGCGTTTTTGGCCCGCCTCACCGCGCACCGCGACGTTCCACGGCTTGGGGTTGTTCTGCTCGGGGCACACGCACACGATCTTGATACCGTATTGGGCGGCAAGATCGCGAATCTTATCCACCGAATCGTGCTCATGGCAATCCACATACAGGTGCATCGAGCCGGTCCACAGCTCGATATTGCGATAGCCGGCCTCACCTGCAGCCTTAAAAAACGTCTCGATGCTGTAGTAACGATGGTTGATGTTCATGAGCGAAAGCTCGGGTACGACCATAGCCCTCCCCTTTCGTACGGAGTTTTAAAAAACAGGGGGCCGCCGCAGATGCGACAAGCCCCCAAAGATCGACGCAACCGTTAGACGCGATGGAAGCGCGATTCGAACATATTAGGCAAGCACGCCAAAGTAAGCGCCGATGATGCCCACGACCATGGTGCAGAGGATCAGGACCATCGGGTTGATCTTCTTGGAGAGCAGCCAGTAGTAGAGCCAGAAGGCGGCCATACCGAGCATACCGGGCATGATGCCGTCCAGGATGTCCTGGAGAGTCTGGGCGGAGTCGCCCTGACCAATGGCGATGGGCAACGAAGCCCAGAACATGTCCTTGCTCATGGCGCCGACGACCATGACGCCGACAATGCCGACGCAGGCCATGATCTTTTGCATCAGGCCGGTCTTCTGAGCCTCGTCGAGGAAGCCAATGCCTAGCTCATAACCCTTGATAGCGCCAAAGATACGAATCAGGAACGCCGGGATGTTGTAGACGAGCAGGAAGGCGATGGGGCCAAAGACGTTGCCGGCCTGGCACAGGCTGATGCCCACGGCAGCGGCGACGACGCGCAGGGTGGACAGGAAGAAGGAGTCACCCAGGCCGGAAAGCGGACCCATGAGGGCGGCCTTGATGTCGTTGACGCTCTCGGGCTCAACCTCGCCACGAGCGACCTTTTCTTCCATGGCCATCGCGATGCCACCCACGAAGGGAGCGAGCTGCGGGGTGATGTTGAAGAATGCGCTGTGACGGTGCAAGGCCTCGGCGTAATCATCGGGACGGCCGGCATAGATCTTCTTGAGCATGTTGGCGACCATCAGGCAGAAGGCAATGTTCATCTGCTTGTAGTAGGTCCAGGAGAATTCCATGCCCAGGGCGCCGGTGTTCACGGCGCTCTTAATGAGGTCGGAGCGAGTAATCTGGTTCTCGGAATTAGAAGTCATCGTCCTCATCCCCTTCCACAGAAAGCTGGGACTGGGCGCCACCAAGGCCCAGCAGGTCGTACTTGTCGATGCCGATGATGATTGCGATCAGGGCGACGCCGAGGACGGGCACGTTGGCATAGGAGCACAGCAGGAAGCCCAGGAAGTAGAACGGCACGAGCTGCTTGGTAAGCACCAGACGGCCGAGCATGGCGAAGCCCATGGCAGGCAGGATGTTGGCTGCGACGCCAAAGCCATCGAGGACGAACGTCGGGATGAAGTCGAGCAGGCCCTGAACGGCGTCGGCACCCAGATAGAAGGAGACCGAGCACAGGATAAAGGCCAGGACGACAATCACGAGACCGATAATCCAGTGCATAGCGTAGATACCCTTGAGGTTACCCTTGCTGGCAAAGACGTCGGCACGGTCGACCAGAAGGGGCATACCGGCGTTGACGACGTTCTTAATGGCCAGGCACAGAGTGGCGATGGGCATCGCGAGCGCGATAGCGGCCTCGGTGCTCTGACCCAGCTGAATAGCGAAGGCGCAGGCGAGCACACCGCCAATACACTCATCGGGCGGCACGTAAGCGCCGATGGAGATTGAACCCATGAAGAGCAGCTCGAGGCTCGCACCGATGGCGAGGCCGGACTGCAGGTCCCCGAGGACTATGCCGACGAGCGGGCACAGAACGATCGGGCGGAACGCATAGAGCGTACCGAGCTGATAATCGAGCTTACCGAAGGCAGCGATAAGTCCGATGAGGATCGCTTGAACAAGCATTGTTCCTCCCTTTGATCCCTCTTGGATCCGCGCGGCGATTCCCGACTTGTCAGCGCGCCCTTTTCCATGCCGACAATCGCCTAGACAGATCCAGCTTGTACCGGTGTGCTGTTAACACCTAAACCGGTGCAAATGATTTGATACCAATTATATAGTCATGAGAAAACTATTTAATACCAATCGCTCAACGGGCGTGTACTCCCGGTGAACGGTAGATGGGGGTAACGGGTAAAGCGTTTATCCGGTACGCCCACGAATAGGGGCGGCGCCGTGCGCGCCGCCCGTGGTTCTCAATTAGAGGGCGCTTAGGGCATCGACCTTGGGGTCGTCGGCCAGAGCGCGAATCTCGACCTCGACACCGCGGCCGACGAGCTCACGAATGTCCTCTTCCTCGGCAGCAGTCACAAAGATCTGGCGGGAGATCTTACGGGCATCGGGACGCCGCTCGTCCTTGGACTTGGTGTTGCCCAGGTTGATGGAGGTGATCTGCGGGCAGCCGTCGACAAGCTGCTTGGCCTCGGCGATGCTGGCGACGCAGATGATCATCTTGTACTTATCGGTAACACCGGAGTTGATGGCCTCGATGGCGTGCTCCATGTCCTTGATGACGAGCTTGACGTTGGCCGGCTTTCCCATCTTGAGCGTAGTCTTCCAGACGGGATCGTTGGCAACCTTGTCGCCAACGCAGAAGATGCAGTCAGAGCCCAAGCCCTGGACCCAAGAGACGGCCACCTGGCCATGAAGCAGACGATGGTCGACGCGAAGCAGTTGAATCATGATTGACCCCCAAAGGTCTCATGCCGGAAACCCGGCCCCATTAATAGCAGGCGGTGACTAGAACTCTTCCTCGTCATCCGCATCGGTCAGCAGGTCGTTGACAAACTTGACGCGCGTGTCGTCAGCCGCGAGGATCTCGCGGATAACCTGATCGGCGGGAGCCTCCTGGTCCGAAAAGAGCAGCTGGATCAGCAGCGGCAGATTCATGTTGGCAACCAGGTAGGTGTTGGGGCGCGTCTGGACGATCTTGGTGAACTCGTTGTTGACGCTGCCGCCAAACAGGTCGGTGCACACGATTACGTCGTCGGCGGGGTCGAAGGTCGCCAGGAGCTTGGCGGCCTCCTCGGCGACGTCGGTGCGGCCGTCGACAAACATCGACAGGTCGTGGACGTTATCGCGCGCACCCGAGAGCAGCTCGGTGCTCTCTTTGATGCCGGTCGCAAAATGCGCGTGGCTGGCAAAGATGTATTGCCTCATTGCGGTTTCCCCCAAATGAAATTAGTAGTCGAACTGGTGGTAGTAGCGGCGGTACTTGAGGTTGTGCTTGGTGACC
>CAJMRZ010000168.1 GCA_905215945.1 uncultured bacterium
TTGGCGACTGACATCGAATGAGCCACTGTCTTGGGCAGCTAAAAAAGCCCCGTCCCAAATTAGCTGCCCCACTCGCAACTTATCCCACCGATGGAGTTATTGCCGTTTCGCTCGTCTGATTCGCATCGACGTCGTCGCCTTGCTTGTCTTCGTCCTTTTGCACATCGGCGATGGTGGAGGCCGCCGCAACGATACCGCGCTGGGGCGCGACGCTCGTCTGGGCCTGAGCGCCCTCGACAACTTCTGTACCTACATGCGCGAGCTCGGGCGATTTAAACATTGCGTCCAAGTTGGCGCCACCGCCGGCATATCCGAGCGCAGCGAGCGCGATGACGATCACTGCAACGATGACCGCGATCGGAACATAACGATGCCAACCAGCCGGGTTGAGTCCGCTGCGGCGAGCCGCCCCGCGGCTGATGTAACCGAGCGTTCCGTCGTGCTTGAGCTTTGAGCCCACCACGCGTTTGCGGCCCCACAGCGAGGACTCTGCCTGCATTGCCAAGCGGGCGCTTGCCGAAGGATAGCCGTATTTAGTGCGCTTGAACGAGCCATCAAACCCCGAGGCGTGTTTGCCCCACGTCACCGATGTTGTGCGTCGGTTGACCGGCGCGGCACTCCGCCTTCTGCGGCTCGGTTTTGAAGTCTCAGCCATATGCCCTCGCACGCCGTAACCAAATCGAAACAATAACGCTTTGGACTGTAGCACACGCGTCGCGTGCGGTCACGGGCGCCTCGCTCAACGGTCATCGTCCTTCAGCAAGCGCCACAGCGTTGTACGGCTTATGCCCAGCACCTCCGCCGCACGGGTTCGGTTGCCGTGGAGATGGTCTACAACCAGATGCGCGATATCTCGCTCGGTATCGGCCAGCGGTCGCAGGATATACAGGTCACTTTCGAGCGTCGGGGCGCCAAAGGTTGCGGTCTTAATCACGTCCTCTTGGGCGAACACTTCCTCCGCCACAGCGCGGTCCACCGTGCCCGTCCCCACCAATATATACAGTCGTTCCGAGACCTCGCGGAGCTGCAGATAGTTGCGCGGCCAGCGGTAAGCATCGAGCGTCTTCGTCGCCGCGGCAGACAGCGTGGGCGCTGCCGTCCCAAATGCATCAGCGAGATATTCCAAATAGCGCGCGACCTTCGTCGACGCGGCTCCCTGCTCGGCGATTGCCGGCGCCACGCTCACCGCACAGGCGAAGCGCTCGGTCACAAAGGCGGCTTGATCACTTTCGCCGCCGCCCGGCATGTCATTCGCCGTCAGCACCACATGGCAGCGCGTCGCCAACGCGGTGTCGGTCATCGTGGAGACCAGCTCGCGGAGGCGCTGGGGGCCAACCGCATTCCAGCCCTCAATGCAAAGGGTCAGCCCCGTTTGGAACAGCGGCGATTCGGAGCTTTTGAGCACATGGCGCCAACCGCGATCGGTGAGTTCATCGAGCGCGACGGAAACAAAGGGCTGATCGACAAAAGGGCCATCCAGATAGAGGCGCTTGGCAATCTCGACCTGACCCGCTCCCAGCTCGCCCTCGAGCATAAGGGGCACGCCGCGCGCATAGCTCTCGGTAACCGGTACAGCCACCGAGGCCGCCCCCTCAACGATGCCGTACGCGCTCGATTCATAGCGGACCTCAACTTCGTCGGCGTTGAGCCACTCGATGCCCGCATGCGCCGCGGCACCGCGCACCTCGCGGACCACAACGACCCAAAGCCTCCCGCCCTCTTTGTCGGTGGGGCGAACGGTCAGGCTCAGGCGCGTACCCTCACGCCCCATAACCAGACGCGCGCCGTCTCCTATACGGTCGAGACGCTCAGCGACAAAAGCCGCCACATCCCGCTCAAGCGCCGCGTCATTCATGGTCGAGATCGCGACGTCCCCACGCGCATCGATTGCCAATGCCGAGGCCCCGGCAGCAGCTAGGGCATCGGTCAAGATGTTCAGCTTAGCATCGCTATCCATGATTTGCCCCCGTCCGCGGCGACGTGCAACCGCCGACGGTCGCACGACCAAGTGTTTCAAAATTGAACGATATTGCTCACCAAACACTATAGGGCAGAAGCCACCGTCCTGCGAGTATATGAGTTGCCCCGCATCGCCATCCTGGCGGGGCGATAAGAGCTCTTCGGGACCTATCAACCTGCGGACAAGCCATACCCGCAAGAGCTCCTATCGCTCCACCGCGGACATGCGCTCACCAGCACGCAGCACGCAAATAGGCTAGTTCTCTACCAGATTCCCAGCACGTGCTGCATTCCCAAACTCATGCACGCAATGCCAATCCAGCAGCAAAAGCCCAATGCGATGGGCTTGCCGCCCTTTTTGACCAGCTCGACGATATCGGTATTAAAGCCAATAGCCGCCATGGCCATCACAATAAAGAACTTCGACAGCCCCTTGATGGGCACCGTAATGGTTGCAGGAAGCTGAAGCACCGTGGTGATTACGCTCGCCAGCACAAAGAACAGCACGAACATGGGAAACGCGCGTTTAAGCGAGAACGTGCTTTTGGCGTCGCCGCCGGCCTTGCGCGCCAGATGCATCTGCCAGCATGCGAGAACCAACGTAATGGGAATAATGGCCAGCGTCCTGGTGAGCTTGACCACTGTGGCGCTTTCGAGCACATTGGCGCCGGGATGCATACTGTCCCAGGCGCTCGCCGCAGCCGTTACCGAAGAGGTATCGTTGATGGCGGTGCCGGCAAACAGGCCAAAGCCCTCGTTGGTCAGCCCGAGCATGCCGCCGAGCGTCGGAAACACGAGCGCCGCGATAACGTTAAACAGGAAGATGACCGAAATAGCCTGGGCAATCTCACGATCGTCGGCATCGATGACGGGCGCGGTCGCGGCGATGGCAGAACCGCCGCAAATCGACGAACCCACACCCACAAGCGTCGCGATCTTGCCCGGCACGTTCATAACGCGGCAGAGCACGAAGGCGATGACAAGCGAGGTCGAGATCGTCGCCACGATAATCGGCAGCGACTGAGCGCCTTTGGACAGAATCTGCGAGAGGTTCATGCCAAAGCCAAGCAGGATAACCGCGTACTGCAAGACTTTTTTAGACGTATAGGTGACACCGGCGGCGAGCTGTTCGCGACGATTCTTGGGAAAGACGAGCGCCAGGACCATGCCAAAGAGGATGGCAAACACCGGCCCGCCGACCACCTCAACCTGTTTGCCGAGCAACGTCGCGGGGATGGCGATGATCAGGCAGAACAAGACGCCCTTCCAGCGCTCGCGTACGATATTCGCCAGTTGCATATGGGATTCCTTCTTTCTATTTCACGTTTGCGACGGCTTATGATACGGCAACATTGAGCACAGCCGTGCGCAAACACAGACTAAGGTGCCGCAATAGTTCTCGGGCAACAGCCGAATTACCCACCGCGGAGAGCTGATTCGCGGCATAATAAACAGCTGATATATGAGTGTGACAGAACGGTTGCGAGGCACTATGGAAGAATCGATGCACGTCGGCGAGCAGGAAACGAGCCTACAGGACCAGTCCTATCACACCATTCGACGCAAAATCGTCTATCTGGACTACAAGCCGGGCGAAAAGTTGGGCGTCAAGCAGCTTTGCGACGACCTGGATATGGGGCGCACCCCTGTGCGCGAGGCGCTGGTGCGTCTGGCGCAAGAGGGCCTGGTGCGTACCGTGCCCCAAAGCGGCACCTATGTCTCGCCCATCAACCTCACTCTTGCCGAGAGCGCCTGCTACATTCGCGAGCACCTGGAAAAGCAGGTGATTGTGGAGTGCTGTGCCCGTGCCACCTCGGCAGGCATCGAGCAGCTCGACCGAGCCATCGCGCTGCAGGAAAAGACCATGGCCGAGGAGGATCGCATCGGCTTCTTTTTAAGCGACAACCTCATGCACCGCATGATCTTTAGCATCGCGTGCCGCAGCACCGTGTGGTCGTGGCTCGAAGAGACCAATGCCGACCTGGAGCGCTTCCGCTGGCTGCGCGCCGCCACGCAGACGCTCGACAATCAGGAGATTGTTAACGAGCACAAGCAAATCCGCCGCGCCATTGCCGGCCGCGACCCCATCGAGGCGAGCTTTTTGGTCAGCAAGCACCTGCATATGATGTTCCGCAACCAGACCGAGGTCCTGGACCAATATCCCAAGTACTTCGAGACCAGCAAGCTCCGCTAACCTGCCAAAAAGGGACAGGTTTATTTTGGCAGG
>CAJMRZ010000169.1 GCA_905215945.1 uncultured bacterium
GCCTGCACTGTGCAAATCCTAGGCACCTGGTACCTGGGTTGGCCGCCCGTTTTGGTGCCCCACCCCCGTCTGCACATCAGCTACCCCATACTTGCGCTTTCTTTTACCGTTATCTTTGCGACCGGCGCTATCGACGACGTCTTCCAGCTCAAGCCCAAGCAAAAGCTGGCCGGACAGGTCCTCGCCGCGCTTATCGCCTGCATGGGCGGCCTGCGGATCGGCGTCATCGTCAACCCGTTTGCCCCCGGCGAGATCATGCTCGGATGGCTCGCCTACCCCATCACCGTAATCTATCTGGTGGCATTCACCAACATCATTAACCTCATCGACGGCCTCGACGGCTTGGCCACGGGCATCTGCGGCATTGCCTCGTTCACCATGTTTTCGATGGCCGTTCTCTCGGGCCGCATCGACGCCGCCGCGCTCTCCATTGCGCTCTTTGGCGCCTGTCTGGCCTTTTTGCGCTACAACTTCAACCCCGCAAGCATCTTCTTGGGCGACTCGGGGTCGCTGCTTCTGGGCTTTGCACTGGGCTCCATCTCGCTGCTCAACGTGAGCCGCACCGCCGCGCTCACCTCGCTTATCATCCCGCTCATCGTTGCCGGCGTGCCCATCATCGACACGTTTAGCGCCATCGTGCGCCGCAGGCGTGCCCACATTAGCATCGGGCAGGCCGACAAGGGCCACATCCACCACCGCCTGATCCAAGAAGGCTACAACCAAAAACAGGCCGTGCTGCTCATCTATGCCTGGTGCATCATGCTTTCGGCCGGCGCCGCCGCGATTAACCAGGTCGAGGTGCCCATGCGTGTGCTCATCTTTACCGTGCTCGCCATTGGCTCGGCGGCCTTTGCCAAACATCTACATCTGTTTGAGCCCGTGCTGCGCCACCATTACAACAAGCGCACGCACGAGGACGAGCTCGTCACCCCCGACGACCCCGCCTTTAAGCAGGAGGAGCAGGCAGCCGAGGAGCGCAAAGAAGAGCGCCACCACAAGCTCTAGGGCAAGCTGCCGAGGATGTGCCAAGGCACCGTTAGCCAAGCGCGGCCGCGCCGCACCCATCGCACATACCGCACCACGCGCGTCCCTCTCCCGCCCCTCGCCTACTTACGCCCCGCCCCTCCAATAAACGCGTTATCATCTTGACCCATGAACATACGTTAGGAGCAATCATGCCAAACGAGAACAGCTACGAAGTCGCGCTGCAAAAGAGCAACGCCATTCGCGAGGGCCTGGCCAAGACGCCCGAGAAGTTCACCATGCTTACCGGCGACCGCCCCACCGGCCGTCTGCACCTGGGTCACTACTTTGGCACCCTCAAGGGCCGCGTGGAGCTGCAGAACATGGGCGCCAGGACCAACGTACTCATCGCCGACTACCAGGTCATCACCGACCGCGACACCACCGAGCACATCCAGGACAACGTGTACAACATGGTCATGGACTACCTTGCCTGCGGTATCGACCCCGACAAGACCATGATCTACGCGCACTCCGCCGTGCCCGCCGCCAATCAGCTCATGCTGCCGTTCCTGTCGCTGGTGTCCGAGGCCGAGCTGGCGCGCAACCCCACGGTCAAGGCCGAGATGGAGGCCTCGGGCCACGAGCTCACCGGCCTTCTGCTCACCTACCCGGTGCACCAGGCCTGCGACATCCTGTTCTGCAAGGGCAATGTGGTGCCCGTCGGCCGCGACCAGCTGCCGCACATCGAGCTCACCCGTACCATCGCCCGCCGCTTTAACAACCGCTACGGCAAGGTATTTCCCGAGGTCGAGGCGCTGCTGTCCGAGACCCCGCTGCTGCCCGGCCTTGACGGTCGCAAGATGAGCAAGAGCTACGGCAACGCCATCAATATTTCGATGACCGCCGAGGAAACGGCCAAGCGCATCAAGAAGAGCCAGACCGACTCCGAGCGCATGATCACGTTCGACCCCGAGAACCGCCCCGGTGTGTCCGGCCTGCTTTCGACGGCTGCCATCTGCACCGGTCGCTCCGAGGTCGAGATTGCCGAGGAGATTGGCATGGGCGGCTCCGGCCAGCTCAAGAAGTACGTGACCGAGGCCGTCAACGAGTACTTCGCACCTATCCGCGAGCGTCGCCAGCGCTACGAGAACGATCTGGACTATGTGAAGGACGTCCTGCATGAGGGCAACCGTCGCGCCAACGAGATCGCCGAGCAGACCCTGGCCGAGGTTCAGGACGCCATGGGTATGGTGTACTAGGCCGATCTGCTGGCTTGAGCTTTCGATTGCTTTAGGGCGGGCGCTACGGCGTCCGCCTTTTTTGGAGCCGGACCGCTTCGGCTCCGTCCATCGCACCCCCTCGACAAACAGGAACAGGCCCGCCGGCAGCTAGTTGCCAGCGGGCCTGTTCCCGAAGTACACCGTTGAATCGCACAGAGGGGAGGAATGCGAATCAAACTCAACAGGGCAGGCTTTTTCATCGCCTATTGCCTGCTCCGTTGCTGAAACCAATATAGTTCACCGTGGTTTACTTTCTGACGGCAAAGTACGCCACCACACCTTCTCCATAAGTTAGCTCTGGTAAACCTACAGCGTAAAACCACCACAAAGGGGACAGGCACCTTTGTGGTGGTTTTGGCCACGGCAGAGCTGTTAGAGTCCGGCAGGCCAGCGACAGGCGGCCAAGTCGACGTGCATGGGATCGGTAAACGTCACGCCCTCCCCCATTAAGAGCTCACGCTGGGCATCGGGGCCGCCAAAGGCAAAGCCCTCACAGATACGGCCGTCGGCAAACACCACGCGATGACAGGGAATTTGGCCGGGGCGCGGGTTGCTGTGCAGCGCATAGCCCACATAGCGCGCGCTCCGCGGACGACCGGCAAGCAGCGCCACCTGACCGTAGGTGGCAACCATCCCCTCGGGAATCTGCTCGACCACCTCATACACCCGCTCAAAAAAGCCCTCAGACGCCATCGCATGCTCCTTTCAACCGAAACAAGCATAAACCACCAAAAAGGTGCCTGTCCCCTTTGTGGTGGTTTTGACCGGAAAGCTAGTTGGCGGGGCGGAAGAAAGCTACGGCTACGGCGCCGGGGCCCACGTGGGTGCCGATGGTGGCGCCAATGGTGTGGATGGGCAGCTCGTTCTCGGTGTGTCCAGCCCACAGTGCCGCGCTGTCCTCGATATACTTCTTGAGCACGGCGTCCGAAAGGCCCGTATAGCCCAGCGCCAGCGGCATGGAAAAGTCGACGCCGCCCGCTTTTTCGACCTTCTGGTTGAGCAGGTTACGGCCGTTCTTGGAACCGCGCGCCTTGCCCAGCTGCACGATCAGGCCGTCCTCGGCGGCCACCACGGGCTTAACGTTGAGCAGCGTGCCCACAGCGCCCGCAGCAGCAGACAGGCGACCGCCACGCACCAAGTACTCCAGCGTCTCGAGCAGGCCGATGACGACCACACGGTCGCGCACGGCCTCGACGGCCGCCGCGATCTGGGCCGCGCTACGGCCCTCGTCCACCAAGCGCAGCGCATACTCGACCAGCACGCGCTCGCCCAGGGTGACGTTGTTGCTATCTACCACGAACACGTCGCCGCCCGGCGCCTCGGCAAGTGCGGTACGGGCACTCTGATTGGTGCCCGAAAGCTTGGCGCCAACGGTAATAATCACTGCCTCGTCGCCGGCCTCACGCGCCTCGGCAATCGCCTGCGAAAACGCGTACGGGTTGACCTGGCCGGTCTTGGGCAGCTCATCGCGCTCCACGAGCATCTCGTAAAAGCGCTGGTGATCGATGTCGACGCCATCCATGTACACATCGGTGCCAAAGGTGACGGACAGCGGCAGAACACGCAGAGCGGGGTGCTCAGCCGGCGACATATCGCTCGCGGAATCGGTAATAATACGAATGGACATAGCGAATCCTTTCTTGCGCGGACCTCTCGCAGGGAATTTTGACAGCAAGCCCCGGCACGGCATACGCGCTCAAACGGGACTATGCAGTTGTTAATTGGAAGCAAATGCCTTGGCGGCCTTAGATCTCGCGCAGGGTGTTGAGAATCGTGCGTAGCGACGCATACATCTGCTCGCGCTGCTCCACACCCATAGCCTTACCGGTGGTATCGAGCACCTCGCGAATGATGCGGTCCGCCTCGCTCATACTCTCGCCGCCCAGAGCGGTCAGGCGCACCGGAGCACGATACTTAACGGCGG
>CAJMRZ010000170.1 GCA_905215945.1 uncultured bacterium
AAGACCGACGTAGATTCACCCGGCGACAACAAAAGTGATCCTGCCACTCCTGAAAAGGACGCCGACGAGGCGGCTACAAAAAAGTCGGGACGCACGACAGCCGATGAACCAAAGCTCGCTGCAACCGGCGACTCCACTTGGATGGCCAGCATCGCATTGGCCATGGCGGCCACGGCCTGCTTCACGGCAGCGAGAAGGCTTGAGCCCAAGCAGCATAGGCACGAACAGTAGCTCAAAGCGAACTCAACTGGGAAGGGCAGATGGATAGCCGTCCTTCTCTTATAATCAACCCAATCCGCTGAAATGCAATCAGTTAACGAGTTTCGCCAGACGCTCGGCCTCTACCCCGCTCTAGCAAGCCACCAGGCGATGAGATAATGCCCACGACTATCAACGTAAGCAAGGAGCGCGCTATGGCAGACAACGAGACCAAACCCTCGGCGAACGACGGCCGAGAGGAGCTCGTGGCAAAACAGCTCGCATCGACCAAAATCCACCTCGCGCTCACTCAGAAGCGGGTGGACGTCTCCGGCGCCATCAAGCTACCGCTCGAGCGAATTCCCCAACTCGGCGTGGCGTTCGCCTCGCTCCGCTCGATGTTTCGCACCGTCACCAACACGGTGAGTGTGCCCACGCTGCTCCAGGCGACTGACAAATATGGTAGCCCGCTCGATCCGTCGAAACTCAACACGTTCAAGGACGGCAGCGGTCTCACAGGGGGCTACCGCGACGCCGCCAAGGGCCTTGGGCAGGCGCGCTTCCACGTAGTCGAGGGCGACATCGCCACGAGCGTCACGCAGGTGCCTTACGATCCAACATCGCTATTCATGGCAGCCGCAATCGCGCAGATAAACCAAAAGCTCGACTCCATCCAGGAGTCCGTCGACGAAATGTTCGAGTACATGCGTCAGCGCGACAAGGCCAACATGCGTGGCAACCTCAAGACGCTCGCAGACATCCTCAACGGTTACGGCCTCAACTACGGCAACGCCACCTACATGGCAAACGCCCATATGAAGGTGCTCGACATCAAGCAGTCGTCCGCGCAGGACATGGAACTCTTCCGCTCGCAGGCACAGGCGGATCTGAAAAAGAAAGGGTTCATCGAGGTGCGAGACGGCTTGGGCAGACGCCTCGACAAGGTGCTCGACTACCTCAAAGACTGCCAGCTCGCCACCTACATCCACGCGTTCTCGCTGTTCCTCGAACCCATGCTCGCCCAGAACTTCGAGCCCGCAAAGCTCGCGGACGCCACTGCGAAAATCGAGGCTGATTCGATCGCGTACCGCGAGCTCTACACCGACTGCTACAACGCACTCGAAGCGGGGGCTGTCGACACCGTCGATGCGGCACTGCTGGGCGGTATCGCGTCCGCGGGCAAATTGCTCGGTCACGCCATCGCAAAGACCCCCGTGGGCGACCATACACTCATCGACGAGGCGCTCGAAGGCGCAGGAGAGAGCATCGGAAAGTTCAACGACAAGCAATCCGAGAAACTCCTCGAAAAGCTCCATCAGGCAAAGACGCCCGACGTCACGCCGTTCAAGCAGAGCGTAAAGGAGATCGACACCCTCTACAACCGCCCCGCGCAGATCGCCGTGGACGCCGAGAACGTCTACATCTTGCCTGCCAAGCAGCAGGAAGAGTAACGATACGCGACAGGCACGCGCCATGCAGACAGCTAACGCCCCTACCTTCCCGCCGCCTTCAGCTTCAGCAGCAGGTCGCCCAGCTCGGGGCACTTGCTAGAAAGGCGCGTCTGAGCTCGCTCGCCCATCCCCCACCGCTGGCGGACTTCCTGGGCGCGCGGGCTCACGCGGTAGTCCCCGTCCATCACCTGCTTGAGCAGCTTGGCGGTCACGCGCGCATCGGCAAGGGCGCTGTGGGCGTGACCCGTCGGCTCGTCGAACTCGATGCCAAGCCACGTCGCCGCGTCACTCAAAGAGACGCACCCGTGGCTGCCCACGTCCATGATCGAGGTGTAAAACGCCTGCAGGTCGGCCCAGTCCGTAGGAAATGCGGAAAGATCAATGTGCTTTGCCTGGCACTCGGTCAAAAGCTGTCGACGATCCGCCCCGCTCCAGCAAACTATCTGGGCGGAGTAGCGACCGATCCAATCGCAGAGCCTTTTGATCACCACGTAGAGCGGATCGGCCATCGCGGTGTCCACGGCCGATATCCCCGTAAGCTCGCGGACAGGGAACGCAACGCCTTCGGTAAATTCCGTCTGCACACACTGCGAAAACTCGCCCATAACGTTGCCGTGATAGTCGAGCTTGACGGCGCCGACCTCGATAATCTCGTTGCGCAGCCCACGGCGCTGGCGCTGCTTTGGCACCGGCGCAAACTCAAAGTCCAGCACAATCTGGCACGCAAAGTTCGTCGTATCGATAGCCGAGATACACGGCGTCTTTTCAGCTGACACGGTTAGGGCCTTTCTCCGTTGCTTGCCGCTTGTTACATAAGCGGCTACATTGCCGTAAGGATAGGTGGCCGCGCGGACATGAAAGCTGGGCGCAATACCATGCGCCAGGCACACGCCATGCAGACGGCCCCAAGAGAGTTGCCCGCTCTATTCAAATGCATGAAAAAGATTTAGGCCCGGTGACTTGAATCAGCGGTCATCCCGGGCCCATCAGAGCTCGTAGAGCTCTTGGTTGCTTTGGTCTCGCTCTTCACGGCGCTTATCGAACTTTCCGAGGCACTCAAGCAGCATTCGAAGCATAACAAGTCGCTGCCATTAAGGCATTGACCTCTTGACCAAGCAACGGCGCTGCCCAGCTATCACCCTTGGGCTGCCGTCAACTTTATTCTATCCGCGAGCATCTGGTTTACCAAATGGATTTTCGGTAAAGGAAGCACGGCACGCCCGCAAAACCACTACGCCCCAAGTGCCGCCATGGGGATCACCGCCACGCCGTCGTCGCGTGTGTAGGCAATGCTCCCCTTTCCAACCACGACCGCCAAAAACGCCGGCGCGGCATTCTGGGCGGCAGGATTGGAGAGCACTTTCCTCTCCAGCGCCTTGAGATTTCTCGCTCCATCGTCTGCTTTCGCATCACTCAGCTTGACCTCGATGGCTCCCCAGCGCCCGTCGTGCTCAACGATCAGATCGACCTCAAGGCCCTTCTCATCTCGGAAATAATGGACACTGTTGTCGACACCGCCGTAGGTGGAAAGGAACACGCGCACGTCGCGCAGGACGAGATTCTCAAAGAGCATCCCCAGCGTTTGCATATCGCCAAGCAGCCGCTCAGGGGTAGCCCCCAGCAACGCCGCCGCAAGTGACGGGTCACAGAAGTAGCGCTTGGGGCGCACGCGAACGCGGGCCTTCGAGCGCATGGGCGGCTCCCATCCGCACAGGTCCTCGGTCAGCTTGAGCCTGTTGAAGAGGTCCAAGTACGCAGCGATGGTCCTCTCGTCGGGGCCCGCCTCACCGTACGAGGCGTCCTTTACGAGCGTCTTGTACGTGACAGCCTGGCTCTCGTTCATGGCAAGAGCTCGCAAAAGGCCGTGTGCAAGCTCGGGCGATCATGCGATATGCGAAATTACGCCATTCTCAATGCTGTTTTTACGCTACTTTCACTGTAGTTTTTACGCCATTTTCATTGAAGGTTTTACGCTTGGCATCCTTAGCGCGACGCTCGCTCAACCCCTGACCACCGGATTGCCCGAATTCCGGGATGCTGCCTCCGCTCCAAACAAAAGGCCCAGCTCGCGATGAGCTGCCTCCCATTTCTTGAACATTAGAAATGGGAGGCTTTCCGCCCCATGCCTCTATCGGAAACGGCATCCCGTCCTGAGCATCGAATCCGGGACGTAGTTTCCGCATGCGGCTTCGTTAGGAAAGCATGTTCCACTCTGAGCGCTCATTCCGGGGTGCAATTTCCGCCAGAGACGCCGCCGGGAAAGCACATCCCGGTTTGGAGCCGAAATCTGGGATGTAGTTTCCGCTTGAAGGGCGATCCGGAAAGCACGTCCCATTCCGAGTGGCAATTCCGGGTCACAGTTTCCGCAGATACCAGCCGACGATCCGCCGCCTTTATCACATGCCTTCAAATATGCGATCCAGAAACACAAAACAGCAGATAGATTGCTC
>CAJMRZ010000171.1 GCA_905215945.1 uncultured bacterium
CAAGGCACCTTGCTCGCTCTGGCGGGCTTTCGCTGTCGTTGCCAAAACATCGGCGCCATCTTTGTAATGTGAAAAGGGGCTGAACCTTTGTCACATTCGGTCTGCGGCGTTATTTTGTTTGGAGCGAGCGAGGGGGTTCTATGACAGTTCGTCGGCTATTTGGTGCTCGTAGAAGGCCTCGATTACGGCGTTAAAGTCGTGGGCGAAATCTTCCATGGTTCCGCGCCAGGTGGCGCGTCCCGGTTTTCCTTGGCCCACAAAGGCGGTTTGGATGCCGCAATCGGGGGACGGGAAGTCGCGTTTGGGATCGTTGCCCACCATAAGGACCTCGTGCGGCTCGAGCCCCATCACCTGAAGCTGCTCTAGATAGTAGGTGGCATCGGGCTTGCAGCGGGTAGCGTTTCCCATGTGCGTGACGAGCTCAAAGGGAGCGTCGGCCAGGTCGCCCCAACCCATGCGGCACTCGATGGCCCCCTGGGGAAAGCTGGGGTTGGTAAAGAGCGCGCAACGCAGCCCTGCGTCCTGTACGGCCTGGAGCGCGGCGTGTGCGCCCGGCATGGCGTGGGCGTTAATGACATCGTCGTTCTTGTACGGAAGAACTTCGCGGTCATAGTAGGTAAACGCCTCGTAGATGAGGGGATCGGAGAGGCAGATGCCGCATCGGCGCTCGACCTCTTCTTGGTAAAACTCAAGATTGGTGCGATTGTCCGTGCCGCTGCGGCGATTGGCGTTGAGGTCGACCAGGATGGTGCCGAGGCGCGCCATCGTGCCACCGCGGCTGCGGCGCCCGATATCCGCGAGCATCGATGAGACATCCTTAAAATAGCGAAGGATGAACGCGTTGAGGTTGATGCTAAGAAGCGTCTCGTCCATATCGAAAACGACTGCTTTGAGCACGCGGGCACCTTTCTCGTAAATTAGATCTAGAGTCGTTGGCTCCGGATACTTTACCCCAAAGCCAAATGCCTGGCTGGTTATCGTCAAGTTGTGGAGACGTGTGTTCATAAGATTACGAAAAAGTCTCCACACGAGTAAAAAATCGCAGTTCACGCTTGAAATCGAACTCATTTCCCCGTAACCTATACGAACGTGATTGCATAAGCGTCACATTAGTATCTGTCGGCTCCCGAGTGTTCCTAAACGTTGTGTGCTTGTCGCACCCTTCTGTAGGTCCTAGCAATCGGGGCCCCGTAGTTCGAAAGGGGTCCACCTTTGAGTGAGATTCAGAACTCGTCCATTTTCTCTCTTGACGATGTCAACGAGGAGGAGATGAACAACCTCATCGACGGTACGATTACCGACTTTGATGAGGGCGATCTCGTTAACGGCACTGTCGTTAAGATCGAGCATGACGAGGTGCTCGTTGACATCGGATTCAAGTCCGAGGGCGTTATCCCGGTCCGCGAGCTGTCCATCCGCAAGGACGCTAACCCTGCAGACATCGTTGCACTCGGTGATCCCATCGAGGCTCTGGTTCTCCAGAAGGAGGACAAGGACGGTCGTCTGGTCCTGTCCAAGAAGCGTGCCGAGTACGAGCGTGCTTGGAACCGCATCGAGGAGAAGTTCAACTCCGGCGAGAACGTCGAGGGCGAGGTTATCGAGGTTGTCAAGGGCGGCCTGATCCTCGACATCGGCCTGCGTGGCTTCCTGCCTGCTTCCCTCGTCGACCTCCGTCGCGTCAAGGACCTTACCTCCTACATGGGCACCCGCATCGAGGCTCGCGTCATCGAGATGGACCGCAACCGCAACAACGTTGTCCTCTCCCGTCGCGTCGTGCTCGAGGAGTCCCGTAAGGCCGAGCGCTCCGAGATCCTGTCCAAGCTCAAGTCTGGCATGCGTCTCCAGGGCACCGTTTCCTCCATCGTCGACTTCGGCGCCTTCGTCGACCTCGGCGGTATCGACGGCCTCATCCACATCTCCGAGCTCTCCTGGAACCACGTCAACCATCCTTCTGAGGTTGTCAAGGTCGGCCAGGAGGTCGAGGTCGAGGTTCTCGACGTCGATCTCAACCGCGAGCGCATCTCCCTGGGTCTCAAGCAGACCACCGAGGATCCGTGGCGTGCACTGGTCAAGAAGTACCCCGTCGGCGCTATCGTCGAGGGCACTGTGACCAAGCTTGTCCCGTTCGGCGCTTTCGTCGACCTGGGCGAGGGCATCGAGGGCCTGGTTCACATCTCCGAGATGGCCAACAAGCACGTCGATCAGCCTTCTCAGGTCACCCATGTGGGCGACAAGGTTCAGGTCAAGGTCATGGAGATCGACCTCGACCGTCGTCGTATCTCCCTGTCCATGAAGTCCGCTGCTGAGACTCTGGGCGTCGAGATCGAGGTTACCCCGCTTCCTTCCGAGAAGAAGGACGAGGAGACCGACGCCGAGTAAATCGGTTTGACGATCACTTGTTTTAAGGGATCCGTCCGTAATGGACGGGTCCCTTTTTGCATTTGGTGCCGAGATACGCGATGCTGCCCATGCTGTACACAGGCTATTTGGTTGTCGGTGCATGAAAAAATGCCGACATCCCGCCTCGGGGAGGAGGCGGGAACACACCGAGTAGACGGAGGGGTGCGGAGCGCGGTCGCGTCTCGACTGACGACGTTGCCCATCGACGGGACTATTGTAGCGCATGGGTGGTTCTTGGTTTATCGTGTCGAGCGTTTGCGTTGTGCCATTGCCTGCGGCAACGGTGTGCTACACTCTTGCACTGCTGAGTGGGCCAGACGGTCGCGCGATGTGCTGCTTGCAGTGCGCGTGAGGAAAGTCCGGGCTCCAGAGGGCGGGATGCCGGCTAACGGCCGGGCGGAGTGATCCGACGGAAAGCGCCGCAGAAAAGAAGACTCCCACCTGCGCCGCAAGGCGTAAAGGGAAAAGCTGAAACGGTGGTGTAAGAGACCACCAGCGTCGTGGCAACACGGCGGCTTGGCAAGCCCCATCCGGAGCAAGCGCGAGTAGGAACGCTATGGGCCGGCCCGGTCCGCGTTCGGGTAGCGTGCGTGGAGCTGCATGGTAACGTGCAGACAAGATAAATGACCGTTCACGACAGAACCCGGCTTACAAGCCCACTCGGCACTTTGTTGACGCTGCGACGGCGTCAGCTGGCCGATTTGGCGCTCATTCGTCGGTCGCCGCCATAAGGCGTGCTCCCTCCTCTTTCGGGCCAAATCGACTCAGCTGACGCCGTCTCGCTGTCTTTGCCTGATCATCGACAGCCTCATTTTTGTTGCAATCTCGACTTTCAAGGCACCTTGCTCGCGCTGACGGGTTCTTGCTGTTGGTGACGGTATCATTGGCGTTTCCGTTCTTGTTAGAGGGCAACGGTGCTGTCTTTGCCGTATTATTGAGGCTGTTTGTTGCTTTGCTTGTTGTTGAGGGGCTTTGTTGGACAGCTATTTAACTCTGCAATCGAATATTGAGGCTTCGGGCGAGTTTGTGGACCGCAAGAGCCGGTTTATTGCCCAGCTGGTCCATATTGAGTCCGAGGACGAGGCGAATGCCTTTATCGAGATGGTTCGAAAGCGTCATTACGACGCTCGACACAATGTTACCGCGTGGATTTTGGTCGATGGACGCGAGCGTCAAAGCGATGATGGTGAGCCGAGCCGCACGAGCGGTATGCCGACGCTCGAGGTGTTGCGCGGCGCGGAGCTCAAAAATGTTTGCTGCGTAGTGACGCGCTATTTTGGAGGCACGCTGTTAGGGCCCGGTGGCTTGGTGCGCGCCTATACCGCGGCGACGCAGGCGGCGGTGGCCGCGGCTCAGGAGGCCGGGCAGATTGTCGAGATGACGAGTGTCGTGCCTGTTGACGTGCATGTGGCCTATCCGCAGTATGAGCAGGTGCTTCGTTTGGCGCAGGATTCGGGTGCCAAGGTTTCGGATACCGATTACGCGGATACCGTGACGATTCATTTGGTGTTCAAAGCGGGGGAGCAGGAGCAATTTTGCGCCAAGATGCGCGAGCTTATGGCGGGGCGTGAGGAGATTGAGGTCGGCGCTCCCGAATTTGCAGAGTTCTAACGGCGACGGCCGGCGCGCTTTGG
>CAJMRZ010000172.1 GCA_905215945.1 uncultured bacterium
GCGCCTTGTCCGCGGCTCCGAAGGAGCAGGACAAGGCGCCACACATGGTCGAGGACGTTCTGAAAACTGAGCCCGGCCCCCGCCGGACAGGTCACACTACTCGCAGAGCAGCTTAGCGATCTGGACGGCGTTGGTTGCCGCGCCCTTACGGATTTGGTCGCCGCAGCACCAGAAGGTAATACCGCGCGTGGCCTCGGGGTTCGAGATGTCGCGACGCACGCGACCGACCCAGATCAGGTCCTGGTCGGACGTATCCATCGGCATGGGGAAGCGATCGTGCGCATCCTCGGCGCTCATGTCGTCAACCAGCTTCACGCCCGGAGCGGCAGCCCGCGCAGCACGGGCCTCTTCCACCGTGATGTCGCGCTCAAACTCGAGCGTAATGCTCTCGGAGTGCGAGCGCAGCACAGGCACGCGCACGCAGGTGCAGTTCACGCGCAGCTCGGGCAGGTGCATGATCTTACGGCCCTCGTTTTGCAGCTTCATCTCCTCGGAGGTAAAGCCCTCCTCCTTGACGCCGCCAATCTGCGGAATCAGGTTGCTCGCCAGCTGGGCGGCAAATGCGCGCGGCTCGGGAATCTCCTCGCCACGGCCCAGGGCAGCAAGCTGCGCTTCGAGCTCGGCCATACCGGGAGCACCGGCACCAGAAGCCGCCTGATACGTCGAGACGATCATGCGCTTCACGCCGGCAAGCTGATGCAGCGGCCACGTGGGAACCAGGCCGATGATGGTCGCGCAGTTGGGATTGGCGATAAGGCCGTGATGCCATTTGATATCGTCGGCATTGATCTCGGGCACGACCAGCGGCACCTCGGGATCCATGCGGAAGGCGTGGCTGTTGTCGACCACGACGGCTCCGCGCTTGACGGCCTCGGGCAGCAGCTCCTTAGCGATATCGTCGCCGGCAGCGCCGAGCACGATGTCGCAGCCCTCAAAGGCCTCGGGGCAAGCCTCTTCGATCACGATTTGCTCGCCGCGGAACTCAACGGTCTTGCCCGCGGAGCGTGCGCTTGCCAACAGCTTGAGCTTGCCGACCGGGAACTCCTGCTCATTGAGGCACTCGAGCATCTGGGTGCCCACGGCTCCCGTCGCGCCCAAAATAGCAACCGTGTACTGTTTCATGCTTCCCCCTTTAAAGGTTGTGGCTTTTGCCCGCACGCCGAGCAGGCCGATTATTGTTGCCAGTTTATACAAGAACAGGGCGGGCACGAAACCCGCCCCGTCGAAACGAAACCGAAACGAAACGCCCCGCCGTAGTTTTTTGAGACATGACCCAAAAAATCTACCGAGCAGTCGCTACTTTTTGAGCGCGGCCAGAGCGGGATCGACCGGCGCGGGAGCCTCCAGGTCGGAGACCTTCACAATGCCGTTCTCATCGGAGAAGGCACGGTAAATGGTCCGAATCGCTAGGTCGAAGTCCTTCTCCTCGACACCGATAATGATGTTGATCTCGTCACAGCTCTGCGAAATCATACGCACGCTCACGCCGGCCTGGCCGAGCATGCCAAACAGATGGCCCGAGATACCTGCACGACCGCGCAGGTTGCGGCCGACGGTAGCGATGAGCGCCAAGCCCTCGACAACCTCGATCTCGAGCGGTTCGACCTCCTGCTGGATGTCGCCCACGAGTGAGTACAGCGAATCGTGCACATCCTGCTCCTGCACCACGGCGCCAAAGCGGTCGACGCCGGTGGGCATATGCTCAACGGAAACGTCATAGCGCTCGAAGACCGAAAGCGCACGGCGCATAAAGCCAACGCGGGGCTTGGTGCGGTCGCGGGCCACGTTGATGGCGACAAAGCCGCGCTTGCCGGTCACGCCGGTAATGATGGGCTCCGCCTCGCCCTCATCAGCCGTCTCGCTAATGATAGTGCCGGGGTCCTGCGGCGCATTGGTGTTCTTGATGACCAGCGGAATACCAGCCTCGCGCACGGGGAACACAGCTTCCTCGTGCAGAACGCTCGCACCCATGTACGAAAGCTCGCGCAGCTCCTCGTAGGTAACGCGCGCAATGGGCTGAGCCTCGGGAACAATGCGAGGATCGGCAGAATAGAAGCCCGAAACGTCGGTCCAGTTCTCGTACAGGTCGGCGCCCAGGCACTTGGCCAGGATTGAGCCGGAAATATCGCCGC
The DNA here is from genome assembly GCA_905215945.1 of uncultured bacterium. Classification (GTDB taxonomy): domain Bacteria; phylum Actinomycetota; class Coriobacteriia; order Coriobacteriales; family Coriobacteriaceae; genus Collinsella. The sequence continues at coordinate 2,133 of CAJMRZ010000172.1, forward strand.
CGCCTCGATCGAGCAGCTTGATCTGGCCCTCACGCGTCGCGCCGTAGAAACCGGGCATAACAAAGCCGCCCTGCTGGCCGTACTCCTGCACCAGCTCGGAGGTGCGGTTCATGCTGAGCGTACCGTCGTGATGGAACGCCACAACCGTCGCGGCGTCCAGGAACGGTAAGCCCAGGTACTCGGCCATCAGGCGGGCGGTAAAGTACTCGCCACGGCTCACAAGCTCCTCGGTGGAGTAGCCACCCGAGCGGGCGCGCTCGGCAAAGGCCGCGAACTCCTCACGGATGGGATAGGTAAGCTCCAGCTCGTCAGCGATATCAAAATAGCGCTGGCCAATGTCCTCAAGCAGCTCCTCACACGACACGTGGTACTTAACGTGCGCGTTAACCAGATAGAGCAGGTCGGTCACCTTGGTGTCACCCTTAAAACGGCGACCGCAGGCGGAAACCACCACAAAACGGCGAGCCGGGTCGGCATCGACGATGGCCTTGATCTTCTTGAAGTGTTCGGCGTCGGCGACCGACGAGCCGCCAAACTTGGCAATCTTAATCATGGGCTGGAGGTTACCTTTCTAAAAGCCTCTGCGAACCTATTTTGCGTGCTCTGATACCATGGTTTCACCGATTGGGACCAAGGCATCCGAGGAGCAGTGTTACATGGGAACTTATCATAGTACACGAGGGCGCACTTTATCGTGCTCAAGTAAGGTGGCAATCCGTACCGGCATCGCTCCCGACGGGGGTTTGTTTGTCTCGGACGAGCTCGGCACCCAGCAGGTCGATATCAGCTCGCTTGCAGATAAATCGTACTTTGAAATCGCTCAAGATGTGTTGGGAATGTTACTGAATGATTACACGGCCGAAGAAATTTCGGCGTGTGTCGACGAGGCATATCGCGGCACGTTCGCGAGCGAAGAGGTCACGCCGCTCGTCAAACTCGACGCCGCACCGGGCGCCGACGCCCCTCAGACCTATGTGATGGAGCTCTTTGGCGGCCCCACGAGCGCCTTCAAGGACGTCGCCCTGCAGATGCTCCCCCGTCTGATGGCCCGCACCTCTGCCAAGGACGGCGGCACCGAGCGCATCATGATCGTTACCGCCACATCGGGCGACACGGGCAAGGCAGCACTTGCCGGCTTTGCCGACGCCCCGGGCACGGGCATCACCGTCTTTTATCCCGAAGGCAAGGTCAGCCGCGTCCAGAACCTGCAGATGTCCACGCAGGAAGGCGACAACGTCGCTGTCTGTGGCATCCGCGGCAACTTCGACGACGCCCAGAGTGCCGTCAAGCGCATCTTTGCCGATAAGGAGCTTGCCGAGCGCCTGGAGGCCGCCGGCACCGTGCTTTCGAGCGCCAACTCCATCAACGTCGGCCGCCTAGTGCCGCAGGTCGTCTACTACTTTGCCGCCTATGCGCAGCTGCTGCGCGCCGGCGCTATCGAGGCCGGCGACGCCGTGGAGTTCTGCGTACCGACCGGCAACTTTGGCGATATCCTGGCCGGCTACTATGCCAAGCGCATGGGTCTGCCCGTCGCCAAGCTCATCGTCGCGAGCGACAAGAACAACGTGCTGGCTGACTTCCTGACCACCGGCGTTTACGACCGTAACCGCCCGTTCTTCACGACCATCTCGCCGTCGATGGACATCCTCATTAGCTCCAACCTGGAGCGCATGCTGTACTTCCTGTCCGACGGCGACTGCGAGCTCGTTGCCGGCCTTATGGAGCAGCTTGCCCAGACGGGTCGCTACGAGGTGCCCGCCGAGCTGCTGGCCAAGATCCAGAGCGTGTTTGGCTGCGGTTGGGCCAGCGAGGACGAGGTCCGCACTGCCATCAAGAGCTGCTGGGACGCGAACGGCTACGTGATCGACCCGCACACCGCTTGCGG
>CAJMRZ010000173.1 GCA_905215945.1 uncultured bacterium
CCACCGTACTCGCCGTTCAGCGCCTTTGAAACGCGGCTCACCGTGGTGGACGAAGCGCCGGTACGCGCCTGAACCTCGACATAGGGCTCACCCTCGTCCAGGTAACGCGCGACCTGCAGACGCTGCGATAGATCGCAAATCTCACGCGGCGTGCAGATATCGGTCAAGAACGCTTGGATATCTTTCTCGTCGTCCAAAAGGCTAAATGCGTGGACCAGCTGCTTGACATCAGGCTTGTCAAACATGTTCTCGATATTCATCGATCACCGCCAAACCCGCCAAAAGGCATCGAAGTTGATACTAACATCGGGCATCGTTCACCCGTAATATGCAATAGGGCAACGCCTGTGACTTTTGCCCGTAGCAGTTTAGCACACCACCAAACTAAAGCGACAAGACTCTCTGCCAGCGGCACGTTTTCTAGGACGAACGCCGTTTTGAAACCGAATGCGCACGCAAGCTCCACGAATATCTGAGACAATGGGCGGCCGAACAGGGCCGAGCCCGCGCATCTATCCGAGTTGCAAAGGTATGTGCCCCTCACGCCCCCTCACCACGCCATGCGCAAGAAAGGATTTCCACCATGCGCTTTATGCTTAACTGGCTCTTTACCTCAATCGCCATCGCGATCGCAACGTTTCTCGTCCCCGGCATTCAGCCCTTCGGCATAGCCGACGCCTGGGTGTGTTTTGCCTTCGTGGGACTGTTCCTCAACATCGTCGACTCGCTCGTCAAGCCGTTCCTGACGGTCATCTCGCTGCCGCTCACTATTATCACGCTTGGTATTTTTCAGCTCGTAGTCAACAGCTTTATGCTCGAGCTGGCCAGCTACCTGTCGGTCAATCTGCTGGGCGCGGGTATCTCCATTGCCGGCTTTGGATCGGCCTTTATGGGCAGCATCCTGGTATCCATCATGCGCAGCATTCTCGACAGCGTCGCCAGGAACTAAAGCGACCGGATTCGGACCGCCACAACACACCTAAAGAAGGCCGTCCATCGCAACGATGGGCGGCCTTATCATTTGTCGAGCCTCAGAGGGCAAGAAAATCCAGCATTTCTGCCCCGTCCCCAAATGACAGGTGGGGCTAGATGACGTAGTCGTAGCCCTCGTTGGGGGCTACGAGCGCATCGAGCGTCACGCCGTCGAGGTAGTCGTTAATGAGCTTGTCCAGGTTCTTCCACACGTCGAGCGTGGGGCACTCGTCCGAACGCGAGCAGCCCTTGCAGTCGCCGTCTAGGCATGCGACCGGCGCCAGGCTGCCCTCGGTCAGGCGCAAGATCTCGCCCACCGTATACTGCTCGGGCGGGCGCGTGAGCACGTAACCGCCGCCCTTGCCGCGCATGCCCGAGAGCATATTGGCGCGGACGAGCGTGGCCAAAATGTTCTCCAGATATTTCTCCGAAATCCCCTGGCGCGCGGCGATCTCTTTGAGGGGAATGCGGCCAGCCGCCTGGTGCTCGGCCAGGTCGACCATAACGCGCAGGGCATATCTGCCCTTTGTGGAAACCAACATATATATTGCTGCCTTTCGGTCTTTTAATTCGTAGAAATTCTAGCCGAAAAATTGGTTTTGAAAATACCTATTCCCGTCAAGCTGGTTAATCGACTCGTAATAATCTTCTATTTCCTATTGCGTTACTAGGCTTTACTGTCTACTATGCTTGCCAACAGCAAAAAGAACAACCCATAAGGTTTATGGGTTTGGCTGTTACACACACCGTGAAAACACACGGTATCCAGTCATTTGAACACTTTGGAGGTTCACCATGAGCAATGTTTACACGTCCATCGATCAGCTTATCGGCCACACTCCGCTTCTGGAGCTCACTCACTTTGAGGCCGATGAGGACCTCAAGGCCCGCGTGCTCGTCAAGCTGGAATACTTCAACCCCGCCGGGTCCGTTAAAGACCGCGTCGCCAAGAACATGATTGACGAGGCCGAGAAGGCCGGCAAGCTCGTGCGCGGCGGCGACTACACCATCATCGAGCCCACGAGCGGCAACACCGGCGTCGGCATCGCCTCGGTGGCGGCGGCTCGCGGCTACAAGGTGATCATCACCATGCCCGAGACCATGTCCGTCGAGCGCCGCAAGCTTATGCAGGCATATGGCGCACAGCTCGTACTCACCGACGGATCCAAGGGCATGAAGGGCGCCATCGCCAAGGCCGAGGAGCTGCAGAAGGAGACGCCCAACAGCATCATCGCCGGCCAGTTTGTGAACCCCGCCAACCCCGCCATTCACAAGGCAACGACCGGCCCCGAGATCTGGGACGACACCGACGGCAAGGTCGACATCTTCGTTGCCGGCGTCGGCACCGGTGGTACCGTGACCGGCGTGGGCGAGTTCCTCAAGGAGCAGAACCCCGAGATTAAGGTAGTCGCCGTCGAGCCCGCCACCTCCCCGGTGCTCTCTAAGGGCCAGGCCGGCCCGCACAAGATCCAGGGCATCGGCGCCGGCTTTGTGCCCGACGTCCTCGACACCCGGGTCTACGACGAGATCATCCCCGTCGAGAACGACGACGCCTTTGCCACCGGCCGCGCCGTGGGCCACAAGGAGGGCGTGCTCGTAGGCATTTCGTCCGGTGCCGCCGTGTGGGCCGCATTGCAGCTGGCCAAGCGCCCCGAGAACGAGGGTAAGACCATCGTGGCCCTGCTTGCCGACACCGGCGAGCGCTACCTGTCCACGGCACTGTTCCAGGACTAGAGCTTCTCGTTCTTAGAACGAGTCCAAGGCACGCCGGTCTCCCCTCTCTTCTGGCAGCCTAAGCCCATCTCGTTAGGGTGTCCCACGAGACGTCCGAACTTGCTACAATGTCTGCGGCGCGGAACCAGCCTCCCGCGCCGCTTTTCTTTTTTGGCCACATGCCACCAAGGAGAACCTCCCCATGCACAACAAGCGCGTGCTCGTCGCCATGAGCGGCGGCGTCGATTCCAGCGTGACCGCGTACCTGCTCAAAAGCCAGGGCTACGAATGCGTCGGCGCCACCATGCGCCTCACCTGCCCCGCGCCCGATCCTGCAACGGGTATGAGCAAAGTCGACCGCGACATCGCCGATGCAAAGGCCGTCGCCGAGCGCCTGGGGATACCCCACCATGTGCTCGACCTGCAGCAGACCTTCGACCGCAACGTTATCGAGCGCTTCGTGACTGCCTATCAGGAGGGGTTGACGCCCAACCCGTGCATCATCTGCAACCGCCATATTAAGTTTGGCGCGCTGCTCGATGCGACGCTGGATATGGGCTGCGACTACATCGCCACGGGACATTACGCCAAAACAAGCCAGGCGGCAGACGGCACCTGGCAGCTACATCGCGGCGAAGACCCCAAAAAGGACCAAAGCTACTTTTTGTATTCGCTTACGCAGGAGCGCCTGGCGCACACGATCTTTCCACTGGCAGGCCTGGACAAGGAGCGCGACGTGCGCCGCATAGCCGCCGAGCAGGGCTTTACCAACGCCCAGAAGGCCGAAAGCGAGGACATCTGCTTTATTCCAGACGGTGACTACGCGGGCTATATCGAGCGCCGCTGCGGACATCCCGCTGCACCGGGCGACATTGTGTGGCGCGACGGCAGCGTGGTCGGGCGCCACAATGGCGCGCTGCGCTACACCATCGGCCAGCGCAAAGGCCTGGGCGTCGCGATGGCGCATCCCGTGTATGTGACGGGCGTCGACGCCGCCAACAACACCGTGCATCTGGGCGAGGCCGAGGACCTGACCGCCGCTGCCCTCACGGCCGATGAGTGGATCTGGAGCGCGCCGGACGCACGCATGGAGGCCGAGCTGGATGCCGGCGGCATTCGCGTAGGTGCCAAGTACCGCTACCGTCAGAAAGACCAGGCAGCGACCCTTACGCGTGACGAAGACGGACAAATGCTGCTGACCTTTGACGAGCCGCAGCGAGCCATCGCCCCCGGCCAGGCAGTCGTTATCTACCGCGGCGACGTCGTCTTGGGCGGCGGCACCGTGACCGGCGCCATCAAATAACAGCACTCCTCGATAAGTTGCGGTGA
>CAJMRZ010000174.1 GCA_905215945.1 uncultured bacterium
CGTGATGGCGGCGGCACGGCGCAGGCCCTCAATAAGCTCGGCCGGCGCACCCTCGCCTTGAACCTTAGCGCCCACGCAGACGAGCTCGACGAGCGGGTTGCGACGACGCAATGTGCGCTTGACGTCGTCGATTACGGCACCCGAAAGCGAGGTAACGACCGCCACGCGGGAGCAAAACACCGGGATGCGGCGCTTACGCGCTTCGTCCATCAGGCCCTCGCGGCGTAGCTTTTCGGCCAGTTGCGCCACTTGTTGACGCAGCAGGCCCTCCCCCGCCAGCGAGAATGAGCGAGCGACAAAGCTCATGCGGCCCGTGGCCTTATAGAGATTGAAGCTGCCCTTAAAGCTCACCTGCATGCCGTCGCGCAGATCGAACGTGCGCTTGAGATAGGCGCCCTTCCAGATGATGCAGTCGACGGCCGCCGAGTCGTCCTTGATCTGAAAGTAGCAGTGGCCGCTTCGGGCGTTGGGACCACGAAAACCCGTGACCTCGCCCAAAACGCTCAGCTGCGGAATGGCATCGAGCGCGCCGGCGGCGATCTCCACCGCCTGGCTCACGCTGAGCTCCTTGCGCTCCTGATCGTCCGAACCGTCGAACTCGGCGGAAACGGTATTGCCGGTCAGATTCCAGCCTGCCACGCAGCCCCCTTTCGTCATCGAGCACAAGGGCTTCGACCCTGCGCAGATTCAAGTCCAACACATAGTACAGCGCCGCGGGGACACGAATCCCCGCGGCGCCTGCCTGTCCCATTTGTTATCGGTTGGAGTTTCTGTTGTAGCGAGCCATAAGATAGAGCAGCTGAATAATCGAGGTGAGCGCCGCAGCCACATAGGTAAGCGCGGCGGCCGTCAGCACCTTCTTGGCACCGTTGACCTGCTTGGAGCTCATACCCGACTGCTCAATATACGCCACGGCACGCCGGCTGGCATCAATCTCAACCGGCAGCGTAACCAGTTGGAACAGCACGCTAAACGAGAAGAAGATCAGTGCGAGGGTCGTGAGTCCCGCGATGTTCATAAACAGGCCCAAGAGCAACACGATGGTCCAGGTGTTCTGGGTAAAGTTGACGACCGGCACGAGGGCGGTGCGAACCTTCATCATGGCGTAACCGCTTTGACGCTGGGCGGCATGGCCCGCCTCGTGGCAGGCGACGGCAACGCTTGCGACCGACCCGCCCGAACGGTTGGCATCCGACAGATACAGGTTGTTGTCCTGCGGGTTGTAATGATCGGTGAGCTCGCCGGCAACGCCCTTGATACCCACGGCGTTGCAGCCGTTGGCGTCGAGCATGCGGCGAGCGACCGTGGCGCCCGTGTCGCCGTCCGAGCGAACCTTGGACCAGGTTTTGTACGTCGAGTTGATATAGTTCTGTGCGGCAAGACCAATCACCGTGCAGACAAGAACAACCAGCAGGTACAGCGGGTCGATGCCAAAGCCGTATCCATAGTAATAAGGCATGCGAATTCCTCCGAATCGAGTTACACGTTGGAGGCATTCTACCCACTCAAGCGGCTAGGCTTCCTTACAGCAATTCAATTTTGCCATCTTTGACCGTCAACCCCATGTTGCCCGAGAGCAGATCGTCCAGGCGCGAGCCCACAAGCTCAAAGCGCCAGCCTTCGCGCAAGGGGCTCTGCTCGGGATGCTCAATGTAGTCGGCCAGGTCATCGCGCGAGGCAATGACCGAGGTCGCCACTCCCGAGCGTTCGGCAACCAGGCGGATGAGCGCGTACATGAGATCCGTCACGCTCTCCAACTCCGGAGAGATCTGGCGATGCCCGCGCACCATGAGCGGCAGGCGATCGTGCGGGCAGCTTGCGCCGCGCTTGATGGCCATGAGCGCACCGTCCACGTCGCGCTCCCCCAACTGATCGGTACCGCGAATGCTGCGGAACTCCTCAACGCGCACGGGATTGCGTTTAACGAGCGCAAGCAGCGTGTCGTCGGACATGACCCATTTGCGCGGGATGTTGCGGCGCTCGGCGCGGTCCTCGCGCCAGGCGGCGAGCTCGCGCGCGATACCCAGCTGGTGACGACTGCACGAGTTGATGCGTTTGACCTTGCGGAACGCCTCGTGGCGATCGGCGCGATAGTGCGACTCGTCAGCCAGCGGGCGCAGCTCGTCGAGCACCCAGTCCACGCGGCCCAGCTCGCGCAGGCGGCTCATCATCTCGGTATAGGCGACGATCAAGTACTTGACGTCATCGATCGCGTACTCGACCTGCTTATCAGTCAGCGGGCGGCGCGACCAGTCGGTCAGCGACTCGGTCTTGGGCAGCGATACACCGCAGAACGTCTGAACAAGCGCGCCATACGAAATCTGCTGGCGCTCGCCCAAAAAGGCGGCGGCCACCTGCGTGTCAAAAATCGGACGCGGCAGCACGCCTACGGTATGGAGCATGACCTCCATATCCTGCGAGCACGCGTGAAAGACCTTGGTCACGCTCTCGTCGGCCATAAGCTCGGCCAGCGGCGATAGGTCGTCGATTACCAGGGGATCGACCGCTACGCTCTCGGCAGGGGTGGCAATCTGAACCAAACACAGACGCGGATGGAACGTGCGCTCGCGCAAAAACTCGGTATCGACGGCAATCGCGTCGAACTCACGGGCGCGCTGGCAAAAGTCGAGTAGAGCCTGATGTGTGGAAATGTACATATCAACCCATCGAATAAGGTTAGGCCCGAAAAACACGGGTAGGATATCGGCATTGCCTTACAACTATACTCGGTTAGTCACAGAACGGGAACGTAAGTATGCGCTGCCTTATCATCCACAACCCGGCATCGGGCCCCAGCTCAGATGAAATCTTCGCATTCACGCACGCCCTTGCACAGGGCGGCGACGAGGTCGTGATGCGCTTTATCGGCGATGGCATGGAACCCGAGGACGCCGTGGCAGACGTGCGCGAGTTTGACCGCGTGGTCGTTTCGGGCGGCGACGGCACTGTCTCCAACGTGCTCGACCAGATGCGCGGATGCGGTGTCCCCACGCTCGTCTTCCCCTCCGGTACGGCCTGCCTGTTCTTCAACAACATCGGTAATGCCCCCGAGGCAGCGGCGCTTGCCAAGGCTTGCCGTGCCGGTCGCACGGTCAAAGTCGACATGGGCGAGCTCTTTTGGCTCGACGAGAACGGCAACGAGAAGCGCCACGGCTTCATCATCATCGCCGGCTCGGGTTTCGACGCCGAAATCATGATGAAGGCCGCCCCCACCAAAAACGACATCGGCGAGATCGCCTACTTCCTCTCTGCGCTCGCCACGCCCAACCCTACGGTAGCGCACTTTACGATTGAGCATGACGGCATTGTCGAGGAGCTCGACGGCATCTGCTGCATGGCCGGCAACACCTCGGTCATCCAAAACGACATCAACCTGTTCCCCGACTGCCGCATGAACGATGGCATGGTCGACATTGCGGTCATCGAACCCGTGCGCACCGTGCAGCTGCTGCCTACTGTGATCACCGCTGCGCTTGACCCCGCCGGCAAGGTACTCGGGCGCCCGCAGTTCAAGATCATCCAGACCAAGGAAGCCAAGATCACCTGCACGCCGTCGCTGGGCATGCAGTTCGATGGCGAGATTATCTCCAGCAATTCGGGCGTCTTTGGAGCCCGCGCGCTTCCGCAATGCCTCGACCTCATCGTCGACGAATTCTCCCCGCTCGGAAAATAGGAGGACCCTATGAACGACAATCCCCTGCTCGGCTTTATCATCATCGTTTTGGCCATGCTCGTCGGCTATGCGATCAACGTGATCCACCGCCGGAAGAAGTAATTCCACATTGGTATGATATTCATCCAATTATCGTCTCCCCTGCTGTTTATGCATTTGCCAAACAGCAGGGGATTTTCATTTCAGGCATTCCCAGCTACTTTATTCGGCTACAGTAATTACAGGGCGTCTTTATTAAAGTAAAGCTACAAACTGAGTACAATTAACCGCTCGTCGCCTGCTCGGTTTCCTGATAAGCAAGCATGGTACTTGTTCCTAATTTCAGCCATT
>CAJMRZ010000175.1 GCA_905215945.1 uncultured bacterium
CGTCCACCCCAGATACCCTGATTGCTACGTGGCGGTAGAAGGCCGTACGGGCTAACCCCTGAAAACACTCCGCAGACCAGAAACGCCCCCGTTCGTAGCTCCGAAGGAGCAGAACGGGGGCGTTTCATTGGTCGAGGACGTTTTCAGGGGTTAGCCCGTACGGCCTTCGGGCGATGCGTACGCTACTCAGCCATCTGAGCCTGGACGGCGGTGATGGCCACGACACCCACGATGTCGTCGGCAGAGCAGCCGCGCGAAAGGTCGTTGACCGGCTTGGCGATGCCCTGCAGGATGGGGCCGTAAGCGTCGGCGCCGGCGAAGCGCTGGACCAGCTTGTAGCCGATGTTGCCGGCCTCGAGATCGGGGAACACAAGCACGTTGGCCTTGCCGGCAACGGAGGAGCCGGGGGCCTTGAGCTGGGCGACGGTGGGAACGATGGCGGCGTCGAGCTGCAGGTCGCCATCGATGGCGAGCTCGGGAGCCTTCTCCTTGCAGAACTTAACGGCCTCCTGGACCTTCTTGGCGACCTCGCCGCCGGCGGAGCCCATGGTGGAGTAGGAGAGCATGGCCACGTGCGGCTCGACGCTGCCCATAAAGGTGGACCAGGAGTGAGCGGAGGCGATGGCGATCTCGGAGAGCTCGTCGGAGGACGGGTTGATGTTGAGGCCGCAGTCGGCGAAGATCAGCGTACCGTCGGTGCCGAACTGCGGGGTGTCGGTGCACATCACGAAGAAGGCCGAGACCAGCTTGGTACCCGGGGCGGTCTTAAGGATCTGCAGCGCGGGGCGCAGAGTGTCGGCGGTGGAGTGGCAGGCGCCGGAGACCAGGCCGTCGGCGTCGCCCATCTTGACCATCATGGTGCCAAAGTAGGTGGCGTCCATCACCTGGGCGCGAGCCTGCTCGATGGTGACGCCCTTCTTGGCGCGGAGCTCGGCAAACTTCTGCGCGTACTCCTCGTGCTTCTCGGCATTGCGCGGATCGATGACGGTGGCGCCGGGAACGTTGATCTCGTCGGGGTTGCCCAGGATGACGATCTTTGCCAGGCCCTCCTCGATGATCTTGGTGGCCGCGACGATGGTGCGCGGATCCTCGCCCTCGGGCAGGACGATCGTCTTAAGGTCGGCCTTGGCGGCAGACTTCATACGGTTAAGGAAATCGCTCATGTTACTCCTTACAAGCGTTTCACTAAGCTCCAGGCGCCCGGCTGTTCACGAATAAACCCGCTGCTAGCGGGTTTACCTTTCAATTATGTACGCCGCGGTGCTTGAGCTTTCCTTGTGTGGCAAGCTCATTATAGGACGCATTAGCGCTATAATCGCTCTGATAAATATGTCTCGAAGAATGTTCGAGAAAAGCCCAGCTAACGAGCCCGTGGCTTTTGACAAGGAGTATCGATGCAGATTACCTCAGGCCTGCCTGAAGGCTTTAACGCCGGCGCGTACGACATGATTGTCGTCGGTGCTGGATATGCCGGTGCCGTTTGCGCCCGCCGTCTTGCCGAGACCATCGGCTATCGTGTTGCCGTTTTGGAGCGCCGTAGCCACATTGCGGGCAATGCCTATGACTGCACTGACGAGGCCGGAATCCTGATCCACGAGTACGGTCCGCATATCTATCACACCTTTAACGAGCGCGTGCACAATTTCCTGTCGCGCTTTACCAAGTGGACGGATTATCAGCACAAGGTGCTCGCCAACATCAACGGCACCCTTATGCCCGTGCCCTTCAACCACGCGAGTCTCAAGCTCGCCTTTGGTGACGAGCGCGGCGAGGAGCTGTATCAGAAGCTCGTGGAGACCTTTGGCAAGGATGTCAAGGTGCCCATTATGGAGCTGCGTAAGAAGAACGACCCCGACTTGGCCGAGGTCGCTGATTACGTCTACGAGAACGTCTTTTTGCATTACACCATGAAGCAGTGGGGCCAGACGCCCGACCAGATTGATCCCTCGATCACCGGCCGTGTTCCCGTCTTTGTGGGCGATGATGACCGCTACTTCCCGCAGGCTCCCTTCCAGGGCATGCCGCAGGACGGCTATACCGCGCTGTTTGAGCATATGCTCGACCACGATCTGATTGATGTGTTCTGCGACGTGGACGCCCGCGACCTCTTCGAGATCGACGAGACCACCGTCAAGATCGACGGTAAGGTCTATGGCGGCGAGATCGTCTACACCGGTCCGCTCGACGAGCTGTTCAATCTCGACCTGGGCGCCCTGCCGTACCGTACGCTCGACATGAAGTTCGAGACGCTCGATATGGATCAGTTCCAGCCCGTGGGCACCGTCAACTACACCACGAGCGAGGATTACACGCGCATCACTGAGTTCAAGAATATGACTGGCCAGGTCCTGCCCGGCAAGACCACCATCATGAAGGAATACTCCAAGGCCTATACGCCCGGCTCGGGTGAGACGCCGTACTACGCCATTCTTGAGCCCGAGAACCGTGAGCTCTATGAGCGCTATCTTGAGCGCGTCCAGAACCTGACGAACTTCCACCCGGTGGGTCGTCTGGCCGAGTATCGTTACTACGATATGGACGCTGTGACCAATTCCGCCCTCGATCTTTCGGATGAGATTATCGCCTGCCATGCATAAAGTCATAACATTCGGTATTCCCTCGTATAACGCCGCCAAGGACATGGACCATTGCATCACCTCTATCTTGGAGGGGAGCAATTACGCCACCGATATCGAGATTATCGTAGTGGACGACGGCTCCAAGGACGAGACGGCCGATAAGGCCGACGAGTGGGAGGCACGTTATCCCGGTATCATTCGCGCGGTGCACCAGGAGAACGGCGGCCACGGTATTGCCGTCCTTTCGGGTCTGCGCGAGGCACAGGGCACCTACTACAAGGTCGTCGACTCGGATGACTGGCTCGATGCTGCGGCTCTTTCGACTATACTGTCGATTCTGCGTGGCTTTGAAGAGCGTGACCAGCGCGTTGACCTGTTTATCTCGAACTACGTGTACGAGAAGGTTTACGAGGGCACGCATACCGCTATTGGCTACAAATTTGCCCTGCCGCGCAAAAAGATCTTTTCCTGGGATCAGATCGGTCATTTCCGCCTGGACCAGAACCTACTCATGCACAGCCTGTGCTATCGCACGGATGTGCTGCGCGAGTCCAACCTTCCCATGCCGCCGCACACGTTCTATGTGGACAACATCTACGCCTACGTGCCGCTACCGCGTTGCAAGACCATGTACTACGCCGACATCGACCTCTACCGCTACTTTATCGGTCGCGAAGGCCAGAGCGTCAACGAGGCAACGATGGTCAAGCGTCTGGACCAGCAGTTCCGTGTTACACGTATCATGATGGAGTCGTACCATCTGTACAGCGATGTTGAGTCGTCGCGTCTGCGCTCGTACATGATGGGCTATTTCACCATGATGATGGCGATCTGCTCGGTGCTCACCAAGCTTTCCGAGGAAGATTGCGCCGACGAGCGCCTAAAGACGCTGTGGAATGATTTGAAGGCCTACGACGAGCGCATGTATCGTCGTGCCCGCTACGGCGTGGTCGGGTTCTTCACCAATCTGCGCGGACGGGCCGGAGACAAAACCACACTCGGCCTATACCGTCTTGCCTCAAAGATCTTCAAATTCAACTAGCTGCCGAGTAATCGCTGCTGATAGGTTGACTGGGCCCCTTGGCCTTTAGTTTGCTACTGCGAACAGTCCTGCTCGCACGGAAAGCACATTAAGTGCTTTCCGGCTCGTGCGGAACTTGTATCAAACTAAAGGCCAAGGGGCCTCTGCTATAAGAATCGATTGTCAGGGTGCCTGAATTTGAAGATCTTAGACGCACGGTACACAGGGGCCTGGGCTGAAAAGACTTGGTTGGTAGGTTGCCCGGTGGGGCTTGGTTATGTTTGTCGCGAGTTCCGCACGAGCCGAAGAGCACTTAATGTGCTTTCCGTCTTGCGCAGGACTGTAGAGCAGCAAACTTAATCGCCCCGCCCGGCGAGCAA
>CAJMRZ010000176.1 GCA_905215945.1 uncultured bacterium
ACATATTCCGGTGCATTCAATATCTTCACCCCTAATTTATCAGAGAGACGCCGCCGCGACAAATCCAGAAAATCGACTCCCAATAAAAAACTATCTTCATCGACCGCCGCAAACTTACTAAACGGCATCATGCAAGAAAGTTGCACCGACGAAGGAAATGTGATAAGAGACCAATTCGAAGGTACATTTTGCGGGATTACAGGGATATCGAGAATTTTAGAGGTCATTTCTTCCACAGGTATGGTGACGGTCACCTGTTCAGGAACAATTCGAAGATTCGGAATCTTCGCTATCTTGACAACCGTGCGAAGGGTATCGTTCAACTTTTTTGCTTCAAAATCGGTCGTATAAACCTCTTTAACTCGTTTTAATAAGGAAGACTCTCCATAAACCATCACCGAATCGACATCGGCTGTCATATCACCACTCAGTACACACTGAGGTGTAGTCGATGCGACACCTTTCACAACCAGCTTCACCCGTTTACCGGCATTGTGTGTGTACATCACTTTCAACGCGCTCGATGCGACCGTGGTGCTCGTCGTAGGATCCGTGCGAGAAGTTAAAACGGGCGACGTTCATGCCCGCCTTGATCATCTCACGGATGGTCTCGTCGCTATCGCAGGCGGGACCCATGGTGCATACAATCTTGGTGCGCTTGTACATTCAGACCTCCATCTGACATCGTCTTGCGCTGATAGATAAACCATAAGAAATAAAACTGAGATGATTATAACGAAATGCCGACCGAATACCCCAAAAAATCGACCGTATGCCGAATTAGAAGTTCATTTTTTGCGAAAAAACGGTATATGAAAAATCTTTATCAACCGTTCTGACCGCTGCTATCTGGGCGATATTTCAGTTTGACGATGCGCTGATGAAAAAACGTTTTATCAATATTGAGCATCACACTGTCTGCATCGTTGCACTCGAGCCGTGTTTCCAATTGGAATGTTTTGGCTAGACGCGCTGCTTTGGGGTACCATAGCTCCACTATCAACTGCCGCTCAGCACGGCAGCCTTGATGAGCCCTTGCCCTTCTCCTGGGAATTATGATCGGGCATCAATCTGCTGAGTGGCCCGAATCCCAGGAGGGGACTCTATATGCAAAAGGAATACCTGTCCGCCGCGGCGGAGGTGCTCAGCGACCAAGGTGTCGATGAGAACCTCGGCCTGAGCAACGACGAGGCGTCGTCGCGCCTCGCCAAGACAGGCCCTAACAAGCTCGAGGAAGCCGAGAAGACCCCGTTGTGGAAGCGCTTCTTTGAGCAGATGGCCGACCCCATGGTCATCATGCTGATCGTTGCCGCCGTCATCAGCGCGCTCACGGGCATGGTCAAGGGCGAGGCGGACTTTGCCGATGTCGCCATCATCATGTTCGTCGTTATCGTCAACTCGGTGCTGGGCGTGGTCCAGGAGGCTAAAAGCGAGGAGGCCCTCGAGGCCCTGCAGGAGATGAGCGCGGCGCAGTCCAAGGTGCTGCGCGACGGCAAGCTCGTGCACCTGCCGAGCGCCGAGCTCGTGCCCGGTGACGTGATCATGCTCGAGGCGGGCGACTCCGTCCCGGCTGACTGCCGCGTGCTCGAGAGCGCCACGATGAAGATCGAAGAGGCTGCACTCACCGGCGAGTCCGTGCCCGTCGAGAAGCATGCCAACGTGATCGAGCTCGCCACCGGCACCGATGACGTGCCGCTCGGCGACCGCAAGAACATGTGCTACATGGGCTCTACCGTGGTGTACGGCCGTGGCCGCGCCGTCGTAGTCGGTACCGGCATGGATACCGAGATGGGCAAGATCGCCGGTGCCCTGGCCGAGGCCAAGGAAGAGCTCACGCCGCTGCAGGTGAAGCTTGCCGAGCTCAGCCGCATCCTCACCATCATGGTTATCGTCATCTGCGTCGTTATCTTTGGCGTCGATATCATCCGCCACGGCGTGGGCAACGTTCTTACCGACCCGACCGCCCTGCTCGATACCTTTATGGTCGCCGTCTCGCTCGCCGTCGCTGCCATCCCCGAGGGCCTGGTCGCCGTCGTGACCATCGTGCTGTCGCTTGGCGTGACCAAGATGGCCAAGCGCCAGGCAATCATCCGCAAGCTTTCCGCCGTCGAGACCCTTGGCTGCACACAGACCATCTGCTCCGACAAGACCGGTACCCTCACCCAGAACAAGATGACCGTCGTCAAGCACGAGCTCGCTGCGCCTAAGGAGAAGTTCCTGGCCGGCATGGCTCTGTGCTCCGACGCCCAGTGGGACGAGGAACTGGGCGAGGCTGTGGGTGAGCCGACCGAGTGTGCGCTCGTCAACGATGCCGGCAAGGCGGGGCTCACTGGCCTGACCGCCGAGCACCCGCGTGTGGGCGAGGCCCCGTTCGACTCGGGCCGCAAGATGATGTCCGTGGTCGTCGAGACCCTGGATGGCGAGTACGAGCAGTACACCAAGGGCGCGCCCGACGTGGTGATCGGCCTGTGCACCCATATCTACGAGGGCGATAAGGTTGTCCCCCTGACCGAGGAACGTCGTGCCGAGCTCGTGGCCGCCAACAAGGCCATGGCCGACGAGGCCCTGCGCGTGCTGGCGCTGGCAAGCCGCACCTACACCGAGGTCCCGGCCGACTGCAGTCCCGCCGCGCTCGAGCATGACCTGGTCTTCTGCGGCCTGTCCGGCATGATCGACCCGGTCCGTCCCGAGGTGGCCGACGCCATCCGCGAGGCGCACGATGCCGGTATCCGCACCGTCATGATCACGGGCGACCACATCGACACCGCCGTGGCCATCGCCAAGCAGCTGGGCATCGTCACCGATCGCAGCCATGCCATCACCGGTGCCGACCTCGATCGCATGAGCGACGAGGAACTCGACGCGCACATCGAGGACTACGGCGTGTACGCCCGCGTCCAGCCCGAGCACAAGACACGCATCGTCGAGGCTTGGAAGTCGCGCGACCAGATCGTGGCCATGACGGGCGACGGCGTCAACGACGCCCCGTCCATCAAGCGCGCCGACATCGGCGTCGGTATGGGCATCACCGGCACCGACGTCACCAAGAACGTTGCCGACATGGTGCTTGCCGACGACAACTTCGCCACCATCATCGGTGCCTGCGAAGAGGGCCGTCGCATCTACGACAACATCCGCAAGGTCATCCAGTTCCTGCTTTCGGCTAACCTTGCCGAGGTCTTCTCGGTGTTTATCGCCACGCTCATCGGCTTTACCATCTTCCAGCCGGTGCAGCTGCTGTGGGTGAACCTGGTCACCGACTGTTTCCCCGCGCTCGCGCTGGGCATGGAGGATGCCGAGGGCGACATCATGAAGCGCAAGCCGCGCAACGCCAAGGACGGTGTCTTTGCCGGACATATGGGTCTGGACTGCGTGGTCCAGGGCCTGATCATCACCGTGCTGGTGCTGGCGAGCTTCTTTGTGGGCGTGTACTTTGACATGGGCTACATCCACATCGCCGATATGATCGCCGGCAATGCCGACGAGGAAGGCGTGATGATGGCGTTCATCACACTCAACATGGTCGAGATTTTCCACTGCTTCAATATGCGCAGCCGTCGTGCGTCGCTGTTCACCATGAAGAAGCAGAACAAGTGGCTGTGGGCTTCCGCCGCGCTGGCACTGGTGCTGACGGTGATCGTGACCGTGCAGCCGACGCTTGCCGAGATGTTCTTTGGCCCTGTGACGCTCGAGCCCAAGGGCGTTGTCGCCGCCCTGGGCCTGGCCTTCCTGATCATCCCGCTGATGGAGATCTACAAGGCGATCATGCGCGCGGTCGAGAAAGAGTAGGTCGAAAGGCCATCCTTCCCACCGGCCCGACCGCCTGCGGGGTTTCTTCTTCGCTGGTCCTCGCGCTTCGCGCTGCGGGATCGCTCAGAAGAAACCCCTCCCGGTGAACTGCCTCCCATTTCTTGGACATGAGAAATGGGAGGCTTTCTTTATGCGC
>CAJMRZ010000177.1 GCA_905215945.1 uncultured bacterium
GAGCGCACGGGTCGCCACGAGCCCGATGAGGTCGAGCGGATAGTCCTCCTTGGCCGTTCCGGAGGCCATGACGTAGATGGTGTCGCCGTCGTTGGTGGTGTGCGTGGGACGGATGGCGTGTGCGTAGGCGTCTGCGGCCATCTGGGAGACCTTGGTGGCTTGTGCCTTAGTGAGTTCCACGTTGGTGACGATGCAGCTGATGGTGGTGTTGGTGCGGTCGAGCGGCATCTGCATGGATCCGGCGGCGGCAAAGGCTGCGAGTTCCATGTCGACGATCTGGTCGCTATCGACTGCGGCGCGCATGCCGGCGATCCACTCACCGGTGAAGGGGTCGACGACATTGCCGCAGGCGTTGACCGAGACCACGGCGCCCACCTTGATGGGGCCGAGTGCCACGGCGGCAGCTCCAAGGCCGGCCTTCATGCAGGTGGCAGGCCCCATGAGCTTACCCACGGTAGCGCCCGTGCCGGCGCCTACGTTGCCCTGTTCGAGCTTGGTGGGGGTGTGGTCGAGTGCTTCGCGCACGGCGGCGATGCCGGCCTCAATGTCGGGGCGCACGGTGGGGTTACCAAAGGCGAGGTCGAAGATACAGCTGGAGCACACGATAGGCACCTGCGTGGGGCCGACGGGAAGGCCGATGCCGCGGCTCTCAAGCTCGCGAGCGACGCCGCTTGCAGCCTCGAGGCCAAAGGCCGATCCACCCGAAAGGCAGACGGCGTGGACCTTGTCGACGGTGTTCTCGGGTCGCAGCAGGTCGGTTTCGCGCGATGCTGGAGCACCGCCGCGAACGTCAACGCCGCCGGTGGCGCCCTCGGGTGCCACGATTACGGTGCAACCGGTGCCGGCCTCCTCGTCCGTATAGTTGCCATAGCAAAAGCCATCGACATCGCAGACGTCAATGGCCTCGAGCAGTGTATCCATGTTTAACTCCTATCGGTTTTCCGCCGCGCCTTGTGCCCGGTCGGGATCCGTACGGTACGCCAAAATTGTAGGCGCCGGGGGATACCCAGCGCCAGATGCAATTACGAGAGTTTTTGAATCGCGCGCGCGACGCGGGCGATGGGTAGGCCCACCACGTTATAGAAGTCGCCCGAAATATCGTGCACGAGCATGCGTCCTCCTGTGCCCTGAATGCCGTAGGCGCCGGCCTTGTCCATGGGCTCACCCGAGGCGACGTAGTGCTCGATCTGCTCGTCGGTGAGCTCGTAGAACGTCACGTCGGTCACATCGACAAAGGACAGGCTTTCGGCGGCATGCGGGGCGGCCGTATCGCCTGCCTTAACGATGCAGACGCCGGTTGCGACCTGGTGCGTGCGGCCCGAAAGCTCACGGAGCATAGTGCGCGCCTCGTCCTCGGTTGCCGGCTTGCCCAGAATCTTGCCGTCAAAGGTGACGATGGTGTCGGCCGCGACCGTCAGCTCATTGGGCTCGGCATACTCGGCAGCAACGGCAGCCGCCTTGGCGCGTGCCAAGCGCTCGACAAGCGTGAGCGGGGCCTCGCCATCAAAGGGCGTTTCGTCGATATCCGCGGGAATCACGCGAATGTTGTAGCCTGCCTCGCGCATCAGCTCTATGCGGCGCGGCGATTGCGAAGCCAAAATCATAGTTGGATGCCCTCGGCGACCTTCTCGACGGCCTTGTCGCCGGCGAGCGTGCGCAGCAGCTCCAATGCAAAGGGGAGTGACTGTGCCATGCCGCTGGCAGTGATGATATTGCCGTCTTGCGTGACCTTCTCGCCGGTATAAGTGCCCTCGGGGAAGCTCTTCTCAAAGCCGGGGAAGCACGTGGCGCGGCGTCCCTCGAGTAGCCCAAGTTCGCCCAGGATAAACGGGGCGGCGCAGATGGCGGCAACGTGCTTGGTTGCGGCGAACTCGCAGACCACATCGCAGACACGCTGGTCGGCGCGCAAGTTGGTGGCTCCGGGCAGGCCGCCAGGCAGTACGACGCAGTCGTACTCGTCAAAGTTTATTTCGTCAAAGAGGGCATCGCAGGTCACGGGAATCTGCAGCGAGCTCACGACCTCGCGCGTGGGCATGATCGAGACGAGCGTGGCACGCACGCCGCCGCGACGCATGACGTCGACCATGGTCAGACACTCAATCGTTTCAAAGCCATCGGCGGCGAGAACGGCAACGCTGGGCATGAGGGTTCCTTTCATAGGCGGCATACAATTAGCCGTCTTATACCCCGAAGACCCCCGCTTGCCACGCTCGATTTCCCAATGTTTAAAAAGGGACGGGGATTAAATAATCATTCGGTGCAAATTGATTATTTAATCCCCGTCCCAGAAAAATCATCGGGCGTGGTCTTGGGCAAACAGTCTAGTTGCGCTTGAGGTGGACGACCGTTTCGCAGTGGAAGGTTTGCGGGAATAGGTCGACCGGTGTGATCTTGATGGGAGAGAAAGTGCCTTCCTCGACAAAGCGTTTAAGATCGCGCGCCAGGGTGGCCGGGTCGCAGCTCACATAGGCGACATCGCGCGCACTCGTGCTGGCGATGAGGTCGATGGCCTCAGGCGCTAGGCCTGCACGCGGCGGGTCGACTACTAGGACATCGGCGTCCTGGTCGGGGAACTCGCGCACCGCGTCTCCGCCAATGACGTCGACGTTATCAAGCTTGTTGATCTCCAGGTTACGGCGCAGGTCGCGCACGGCGGGGCCGTAGGCCTCGACGGCGGCGACAAAGTCGCAGCGGCGGGCGAGCGGCAGGGTAAAGGTGCCGGCACCGCAGTACAGGTCCACGGCAAGCTCGTCTTCCCGCGGGTCGAGCGCTTCCATGACAAGCTCGATCAAAATCTCGGCACCCTTGGTGTTGACCTGGAAAAAAGACGGGGCAGACAAGCGCATCTGACCCTCGGCGATATTCTCGGTCCATGAGCCCTCTCCGGCGAGCATTTCGACCTTGGAGACACGGCGGGCCTTCTTTTCGCCCTTGCTCATCACGCGCACGATGCTCGTGGGATGAGCGGCGTCCGCCAGCACGCGGGAGACCTGCGAGCGCGGAAAAGAGCCTGTGGGCGTCCAGAGTGCGACCTCGAGTGCCTTGGTGCGGCGCGATGCGCGAATGCCCACGCGTTCGAGCCCCAAGTCATGGCTGCCGCTTAGATAGTTGAGTGCGCCGACGACCGATTTGAGCGCCTTCGGGAAGCGCTTATCGAACAGCGGGCACGTATCGACGGTCACGATTTTGCTGGGGTCGACACCGTGCATGCCAAGGCGCACGCGACCGTTGACGACGGTCGGTTCGAGCTCGATTTTATTGCGGTAGCCCCAGTCGTCCATGGTGTGGCAGATGGGCTGTAGCAACTCATCGACCTGCTCAGGAGCGAACTTGCCGATGCGCTCGAGCGTGGAGCGCAGGTTTTGCTCCTTGGCGGCGAGCTGTGCCGTGCGTGAGAGATTGCCCCACGAGCAGCCGCCGCAGATGCCCACGAAGGGGCAGGGAGGCTGAATGCGATCGGGGCTTGGCTCCAGAATCTCGGTGGTGCGGGCACGCATGAACGACTTGCCGTCCTGTACGACCTCGGCCTCGACGGTGTCGCCTGCCACGGCGCCCTGCACAAAGACGGCCTTGCCGTTGTCGGCATGCGCCAGCCCGTCGGCGCCGTACGTCATCGATTCTATGGTGAGCTTCATATCCCTGCCTGTCATTCGCGTTGTTGTTCGCACCATGGTAGCAGGGAAAAGCGCCCCGCATCCGAGGCTTTCCTCAAATGCGGGGCGCTTCTACAAACTGCTTCTACAAACGACTATTTCGTCTTGCCGGTAATGAGCGTCTTAAGACCCAGGCCGATCAGGCCCAGGCCCATGCGCACGCGACCGGGGCGATGGCGCTCGATGGCCTTGGTCTTGCCAGCGGGCTTATCGCGACGGGCGCTCGTCTCGGGTGCGGGCTTGGTGACCTGCGTCTCGGGCCGAGGGGCAGGTGCAGG
>CAJMRZ010000178.1 GCA_905215945.1 uncultured bacterium
CTGCCGACCAGACGCCGTCCAAACAGGTTGACGGTCACGCCCCACTCGTTGCCGGCAAGGACCTCAACGCCTATGCCGCGGCGGGCATTATCGCCGACCATGAGTCGACGATTCCCGAGGAGGCACTCGACAAGCTATCTCGCGGCATGTATGTGATGCTGCGCGAAGGTACGTGCAGCCATGACCTGGCCAACCTGTCTCCGATGTTGCTGGAGAATCCCGCGCGCGCCCGCCGCTGCTGCTTTGCGACTGACGACCGCGCCCCTTCCGATGCGCTTGCAACCGGCATGATCGACAATGCCTGCCGCGCGGCGATTGAGGCCGGTATCGACCCCGTGGTCGCTATCTCTATGGCGTCCCTCTCCACGGCCGAGGCGTTTGGCCTGGATCACGGCTGCCGCGACCCGCATGAGCTCCGCGGTGCGATTGCCCCGGGCAAGCGTGCCGACCTGCTGGTGCTCAATGACCTGACGTTTGCCACGGCTCCGCATCGCGTATATGCCGCCGGTGCTCTGGTGGCGCAGGACGGTACCTTTGTGGGCGAGATCGCACCCGAGATGGCCGAGGTTGCGGCCCTTGCCGATGAGCTGCGTGCTTCCGTTAAGCTGCCGAAGCTTTCGCTTGACGTGTTCGATTATGCCTTTAAGCCGGGCGAGGCCGTGATTGACGTGGTGCCGGGCAAGGCCATCACGGGCATGGTTCGTCCCGAGACTGACGAGGACTTGCGTCGCATTATGCTGATTGAGCGCCATGGCCGCGGCGTGTCGCTGCAGGCCGAGGGCGCCGACGGCGACGGCCCCGCTGGCCTGGGCCTGGTCGGCAAGCATATCGGTCGCGGCTGGGTGCGCGGCTTCACCATCACGGGCGGTGCCATTGCCTCCACGATCGGCCACGACTCGCACAACGTGTGCGTGGTGGGCGACAACGCCGCCGATATGATGGCCGCCGTTGAGGCCGTGGGCCAAGGTGGTCACGTGCTGGTGCGCAACGGCGAGGTCGTGGCTCGTATTCCTCTGGCGCTCGGCGGCCTGATGAGCGAAGGCACTGCCGAAGACGTTGCCGCGCAGCACGATGACTTTATGGTCAAGGCGCGCGCCATGGGTATTGAGCCGCCGCTCGACCCCATCATGGGCATCATCTTCCTGCCCCTGCCGGTCATCCCGACGCTCCGCATCCGCCCCGAGGGCATGTTCGACGTCACAACCTTCACCTACGCCGACTAGTCATCGGGGACGTTCTTAAACGACTAGTCATCGGGGACACTCTTTGGCGGGCTGCCTGACGCCGCGACCGTAGGACCTCTGGCATGTGTGAGCTATTTGCCAGGCCCTTGTAACGTTTACGCCCGCGGAGTCTTATTTGAGCTCCCTTTGGGTACGTTGGAATCGGATACACGTTCGATTCCAACAAGCCCGAAGGGAGCTTTTCTATGTTTAAACTGATTGCATCCGATATGGACGGCACACTGCTTGACGAAAACAGCCAGGTGCCTCCCGAGACCTATGAACTGATTCTGGCGCTACACGAGCATGGCGTGCATTTCGCCGCATCGTCAGGTCGTCGCTACGATCGCCTGTGTGAGTTCTTTGCGCCCGTTCGCGACAAGATGGACTTTGTCGCCGCTAACGGCGCCCAGGTCTACGCCGACGGTAAGATGGTAGACCGTGAGGTGTATTCGCACCTGGCGATTCGAAGGCTCGCCCAAGCCGTCAGGACGTTTCCCAATCTGCATCTTGCGCTCTTTGACCGAACCAAGTCCTTCCTGCTCGATGACGAGTGCAAGTTCGTGCGTGAGGTCGATAAGGACCTTCCCAATGCCGAGCGCATTTGGGAGCTGCCCGATCCCAGCGCAAATATCATCAAGGCGAGCATCTTTTGCGATGACGGTGCCGTTATGGACAGTGCGTACGTGCTACAGCGCGAACTTGGTCAGCTCTTTACTTTTGCACCTTCGGGCAACGCGTGGATCGATGCCATGCAGCCTGGTGTGTCGAAGGCCTCGGGTATCGCGCAGCTCGCGGAGCATTACGGCATTGAACGCAACGAGGTCATGGCGTTTGGCGACTCGATGAACGACTACGAGATCATTCGCTTTGTCGGCACGGGCTGCGCGATGGAAAACGCGCGCCCCGCGCTCAAGGCGGTGGCCGATCGCGTGGTGGGTTGTAACCGCGACCACGCCGTCCAGCAGGAGCTTCGTCGCGTGCTGGAGGGCCTCGCTTAATCCGACAGATGGGGACGTTCTTGTTCTGCCGGCAGTGGGGGACAGTTCTTGCAGCTTTTCGCGAAGAGTGTCCCCAACGACTAGTCGTTTAAGAACGTCCAATGACTAGGCGAGGACGGTCATGATGGTGCGGGCGACGCCGTCGTGGTCGTTGTCGAACTCGGTGATGGCGTCGGCGGCGTCGCGGTCCTCGGGCTCGGCGTTGATCATGGCCATGCCATGGCCCGCTGCCTGCAGCATGGGGATGTCGTTGATGTTGTCGCCGAACGCCCAAGCGTCGGCGAGACGCTCGCCCAGGTGCTCGCATAGCCACGTGAGGGCCGTTCCCTTGGTGGCACCCTCGCCCATGACCTCGATATTCATGGCGTACGAACGCGTGACCTCAATGCCTCCGAGCGTGTCGAGCTCCGCCGCGATGGCGTCGCGATCGGCTGGGTCGTGCCAGTACATGGCAATGCGTTCGAGCGTCTCGACCTCGTCGATCTTGCTGTCGATATCCATGTCGATCGGTGTTCGTGTGCGCTTGAGCGAAGCCGCGATGTGGGGGTCGCCGCCGCAGAATTCGTCCAGGCGCGTGTAGAGCGAGCGGGGGAGGAAACACTGCCCGTCCGCGAAGATATCGAAGGTCACATCGTGGCCGGCGGCGATGCGATGGATGCGATGGGCAATGCCGCAATCGAGCGGACGGCTCAAGATGCACGTGGCGCGCGAGGCGTCGGTGGGCACATCGTCGTCGAGCTGCCAGACGCTGGCACCGTTGGCGCAGACCGCGTAGTGTACGGCGGGGTGAGCGAGGATGGGCTCAAAGATGCCCGACAGCGGGCGCCCCGTGCAGGGCACAAACTCAACACCGCGGCGCGCAAGCTCGTCGAGCATCGCCCAGGTGGCGTCGCTCATCTGCTTATCACTCGTCAGCAGCGTTCCATCCATATCGGAAAACACAATCATTCGTTGCGATCCTTTCTACTGGCATAAAAAGCGTGGCCGAGGGCGGTGATGCCCTGGCCACGCTCGGGTTCTATAACGGTCCGCGTCTTAGCGATCGGCGAGCGGCTTGTACTCCAGCGGCTCGATCACCGGACGGTATGCCGGGCGGATGATGCGATGCGCGCAGAAGAGCTCTTCCATGCGGTGCGCCGACCAGCCGGCCATGCGGGCGACGGCGAATAGCGGTGTAAAGAGCGTCTCGGGCACGCCGAGCATCTTGTAGATAAAGCCTGTGTACAGGTCGATGTTGGCGCAGATAGGCTTGGTCATGCCGTGGTCGCGCATCACCTGCGGTGCTAGGCGCTCGATGCGCTCGATGAGCGCGAACTCATCGCCCAGGTCCTTCTTGGCGGCAAGCGTGCGCGCGTAACGGCGGCACACCTCGGCACGCGGGTCGCTCAGCGTGTAGACGGCGTGGCCCATACCGTAGATGAGGCCCGTGCCGTCGAAGGCCTGCTTATCGAGAATCTTGCCTAGGTAGGCTGCGACCTCGTCCTCGTCCTCCCAGTTGGAGACATGCGCACGGATGTCCTCGTGCATGGACACGACCTTGGCGTTGGCGCCGCCGTGGCGCGGACCCTTGAGCGAGCCGATGGCCGCGGCGTAGGCGGAATACGGGTCGGTGGCCGAGGAGGACAGCACGCGGCAGGCAAACGTGGAGTTGTTGCCGCCGCC
>CAJMRZ010000179.1 GCA_905215945.1 uncultured bacterium
CCCCGCGCCGTTTCGGTTTCAACCCCACCGGCAGATACGAGCTTTTCTGTGTTGCTTGCAGCGTTGGCGCTGTGAATCCATACCAAATAGAACGCAAACCGGACAGAATCGACAAACCAAATTGACAAAACCGGTGCTACCTTTTACAGTATAAGAAACGGACATTCGCGCCTGCCGCCCCCCGGACGGCCGCTATTTTCATCGCAGAAAGCGAGGGAACCACCCATGAACACACCCCTTCACGGTTTTACCGAGATCCGGCAGGCCCCGCTGCCGGAACTCGACGCCACCCTGCACGAGATGGAACACGCGCAGACCGGCGCGCGGCTGGTCTACCTCGCCTGCGACGACGAGAACAAGGCCTTCGCCATCGCCTTCAAGACACCGCCCGCCAACAGCACCGGCGTCTTCCACATCCTCGAGCACTCGGTGCTCTGCGGGTCGGATCGCTACCCGGTCAAGGAGCCGTTTGTCGAACTGCTCAAACACTCGATGAACACCTTTTTGAACGCGCTGACCTTCCCGGACAAAACCCTCTACCCCATTTCCAGCCGCAACCCCAAGGACTTTCTGACCCTGATGCGGGTGTACCTCGACGCGGTGTTCCACCCGGCCATCTACCACAACCCCGCCATCTTCCGGCAGGAGGGCTGGCGGTATGAGTTTGACGCCGACGGCACCCCCCACTACAAAGGCGTCGTATTCAACGAGATGAAGGGCGCTTTTTCCGATGCCGACGAACTGGAAACAAACGCCCTCAACCGTGCGCTTTTCCCCGACACGCCCTACCGCTATGTGTCGGGCGGCGACCCGGCCTGCATCCCGGACCTGAGCTATGAGCAGTTCCTGGCCGCCCACCGCAGGTTCTACGCGCCCTCCAACGCGCTGATCTTTCTGGACGGCGCCGTGGACCTGGACACCGTGCTGCGGGTACTGGACGAGGAATATCTGCGCAGTTTTGCCCGCAGCGAGCGCACGGTGTTCCCGCCGCTGCAAGCCCCGGTGGACGGCGGCGTGCAGCGCATCGAGTACGAGGTGGCCAGCGAGGCCGAGGAGCCCGGCCGCACCCGCCTGGGCTACGGCTTTGTGCTGGGCAGCTACGCCGACCGCGAGACGCTGGTGGCCGCCGGGGTGCTGGCCCAGGTGCTGGCCGGGGACAACGAATCCCCGCTGTGCCGGGCGGTTTTGTCCCGCCAGTTGGCCCGGGACCTGATGCTGCGGGTGTACGACAGCGTGGCCCAGCCCTGGCTGCAAATGGAGATCACCGACCTCAACGCCGAAAACGCGGCCGCTGCCGAGCAGGCGGTTTTTGACGAACTGCGCCGCCTGGCCGGGCAGGGCATCGACCGCACCAAGCTGGAAGCCGCCCTGGCCCGGCGGGAGTTCGAGATGCGGGGGCGGGATTTCGGCCCCTACACGCCGGGCGTGGGCCTGTGTATGCAGACGCTGGAAAGCTGGCTGTACGGCGGCCAGCCGGAAGCGAACCTGCAGGTGGGTGACCTGTTCGACAGCCTGCGCGCCAAAATGCAGGGCGGCTATTTTGAGGACCTGCTGCGCGAACTGGTGCTGCAGAACGATCACATGGCACTGGTCGAGCTGGTGCCGGTGGACGCCACCGAGGGTTCGGAGGGTGCCGAGGCCGCCGAGCTGGCAGCCAAGCGGGACGCCATGACCGATGCCGAGCTGGCCGACGTGGTCGAGCGCACGGCAGCACTGCGTGCCGCACAGGAGGCGGAAGACACACCCGAGGCCAAGGCCACACTGCCGCGTCTGCGCGTGTCCGACATTGGCGAGGCGCGCCCCGAGCCGCCGCTGGTCGTGGACACGACCGCGCCCATCCCCTGCCTGCGCCACGGCATCCCCACCAACCGTCTGGCCTACGCCATGCAGTATTTCGACCTGAGCTGCGTCGCGTTTGAGGATCTGCCCTATGTGACGCTGCTCTGCCGCCTGCTCAAGCAGCTGCCCACACGCGAGCATTCGGCCGAGGAGCTCGACAATTTACTTGCCGGCAAACTGGGCTTTTTGAGCTTTACGACCGAGGTCATGACGCAGCCCGAAGTGGACGGCGTGCGCCCCTACTTGCTGGTGAGCGCCGGCGCCCTGTCCGAAAAGATCGACGCGCTGGCGAGCCTACCGCGCGAGGTGTGGTCGAGCACATTGCTGGCGGACGCCGATGCCGACCGCGTGCGCGACGTGCTCACGCAGATTCGTATTGGGCTTGAGCAGGGCTTTATCAACAACGGCCACTCGGCGGCGCTCGGTCGCGCGATGAGCTACAGCTCGCCTTCGGCCGTGGTGCGTGAGCAGCTCTCGGGCGTAGACTTCTACCTGTTCCTGCGCGATTTGCTCGACCACTTTGACGAGCGCCTGGACGGCCTGCGTGCCAAGCTTGCCGAGCTGGCAGGCCGCATCTTTGTGGCCGACGGCTGCCTGGCGAGCTTTACCGGCAGCGATGAGGACTTTAACGCGTACTGGGCCGACGCGGGCGACTTGGGACTGGGAGCTGGCGACGGCGCCGATGCCGGCCGCAACGCGCTCGTGGTGCCGACGCCGTGCGACCGCCACGAGGCCTTTGTCATCCCCAGCGACATCTGCTTTGCCGCGCGTGCGTGCGATCCGCGTCGCCTGGGCATTGACGTGACAGGCGCTTGGGCCGTGGCTGCCAACGCGCTCTCCTACGACTACCTGTGGAACGAGATTCGCGTGAAGGGCGGTGCGTACGGCTGCGGATTCCGCGCAGCCGGCGAGCGTCAGACGGCGTTCTACACCTACCGCGACCCGGCGATCGATCCTTCGATTGAGCGCGTGGAGCGCGCGGGTGCATGGCTTGGCAGCTTTGAGCCCGACGAGGCCGCCTTTGAGGGCTTTATCGTGAGCTGCGTGAGCGGCATGGACGCGCCGGTGAAGCCGTATGCGCTCACCAAGCGGCGCAACACGACCTACCTGGCCGGGCTCGATCCGCACGCGCGCGAGGAGCGTCGCGCCCAGATGCTCGCCGCCACGCCCGGTGAGCTGCGCACACTCGGCGCCGACGTGACGCGCATTGCGGCCGAGTCGCCCACCTGCGTCTTTGGCGGACGCGACGTCATCGCCAAGAGCAACGCCGGCTTCAACGTAGTCGACCTGCTGGGCTAAGGCACGGCAAGCAAAACTACCACGAAGGGCGCAGTTCACAGGCGCCCTTCGTGGTAGTTCGAACACTTGTTCTATACGCACACATGTTCTATAGTAGAGGTGCTTGCATCGAACTGAAATTGCAACTAGAATATAGTTGCAGAATGTGAGGCGGGATGACTCGATCCGATAAACTCATCGCCCAGCTGCTTAGCTGTCCTTCAACGTATAGATTTGCTGACTTTCTTAAAGTTATGGCTTCATATGGCTTTGAAATGGACAGCAAAGGCAAGACGTCCGGATCGCGCGTTCGCTTCTACAGGCCATCAGATGGCAGGATGTTCGTAATGCACGCGCCTCATCCATCTGACGAATTGACAGCGGGGACCATTCGAAACATCGTTCGCTTTCTGCAAGATGTCGGAGGTAGTCATGAGTAACGTTTTGGCATACAAGGGTTATTTCGCCCCGGTCGAGTTCGATGCCGAACAGCATGTGCTAACAGGTATGGTCGCCGGCATTAGGGACGCAATCGTATTTGAAGGCTCCACGGCTGAAGAAGTGGAGCAATGCTTCCACGACGCCGTCGACGATTACCTTGAGTTTTGCGCCGAGAAGGGCAAGGAACCCGAGCGGGCTTTTAAGGGCTCGTTCAACGTAAGAACGGGCTCTGAGCTCCACAAGCAAGCAGCGCTGGCAGCGGCAAAGAAGGGTGAGTCACTCAATAAGTTTGTGACTGAAGCAATCGCTGCGGCGTTATAGC
>CAJMRZ010000180.1 GCA_905215945.1 uncultured bacterium
AGCCCACACGAGTTATGGGCTATGGCGACGCGGCGCAGGACCCTTACGCTGCATCTTCGCAAAGCCCCTATGGCAACGCGGCGGCAGACCCGTTTGATTACGCGCCGCAGGATTCTTATGCCGCCTCGACGCCGAATCCCTATGATGACCTGCCGCAGAATCCCATTCCGCAGCCTCAGCAGACGACGTATATGCCTCGCACGGCGCAACCTCGCTACGAGTCGCGCGAGCCGTATCGCGAGTATCCCAAGTCGATTCCGCAATATGGCGAGGACGAGGAGAAGAAGCCATCGCGTTCGTCGAGCGTGATCAAGAAGATCCTCATCGTACTGGCGATCTTCTTTGCGCTGTCGGTTGTGTTTGCCATCGTGTCGGGCATGCTCAACAAGCGAGGGAGTTCAACGGCCGATACCACTGCCGAGCAAACCGAGTTCGCCTCGTCTAGCACCGTCGATCTGAGCGATATCCCGGGGCAGTACTGGTCCAACGCCAAGAAGATCCTCAAGTCGCGCGGCGCCGATCTTTCGAATGCCGTGGTCCTGACTGATGATGGCTCAACGCCCGTCATCGATGCCAACTGGGTCGTGACGTCTGCCTACTATAACGACAGCGGCAACCTCGAAATTCAGCTCACGCACAAGAACAGCTATGGCAACTCGTCCGGCGGCCAAAGCGGTACCGACAGCTCGAGCTCCAATACGCTGGAGGACTTGAGCAACAAGGCACAGGAGTTGGGAGGCAAGGCGCAAGAGCTGGGCGACACGGCCCAGAACCTGGGCGATACCGCTCAGAACCTGGGTGATATGGCGACGGATGCCTGGAATGCCCTGCAAAACGGCATCTCGGGCGCGCAGGGAAACTAGCTGTTAAGCAGACTACAGCTGCTCGGCCGGACGGTCGGGCGAGCTAAAGCCCGAGTCAAACGTAACGACGCATGAGGCATCGGGCCGGCGCTCGTGCACGATGCGCGTGACGAGTTCCAGCAGCTTCTCGTCGGATATGTCAAAGCCGTCGGGACGCACCAGGTCAAACGAAACGAACCCGTCGTGCTCGTGCAGGTCGTGGATGGAGAGCGCGGGATCGATCTGCATGACGCCGCGCTTGACCCAGCCGCGCAGGTCGTCGCCGGTTGTCGCGATGGGGTCGCAGTGCAGCGTGATCCCAATGCCCATCTGGCGCTTGATGTCGTGCTCGATGGTGTCCAGGATCTCGTGGTGCTCAAACGCGTCGCCCTCGCCGGGCATCTCCACGTGGGCGCTGGCAAACTGACGACCGGGGCCGTAGTCGTGCACCATCAGGTCGTGTGTGCCCAAGACCTGCGGATAGGACATGATCTTGTCGCGGATTGCCTGGACGAGCTTGGGGTCGGGCGCTTGCCCCAGCAACGGGCTGATGGCGTCGCGCACTAGGCCCATGCCGCTGATGCAGATGAAGATGCCCACACCCAGGCCTGCCCAGCCGTCGAGGTCAAAGCCTGTCGTCTGCGAAATAAGCGCCGCCACCAAGACCGAGCCCGAGGTGATGACGTCGTTTTTGGAGTCCTGTGCCGTGGCGATGAGCGTCTCCGAGTCGATGCGGTCGCCCAGCGTGCGGTTGAACGCTGCCATCCAGAGCTTAACGAGCATGGACGTAGCCAGTGCCGCAAGGGAAATAAACGTGTAAGCGGTGGGCGAGGGCTTGATGATCTTAGTGACCGACTCGAGGATCAGATTGATGCCGACGGCGCAAACCAGGACGGCGACGAACAGGCCGGCTAGGTACTCATAGCGACCGTGGCCATAGGGGTGGCCTTCGTCTGCCGGGCGGCTGGCAAGGCGGAAACCGAGCAGGCTCACGATGTTGCTCGAGGCATCGGAGAGGTTGTTGAAAGCGTCGGCGATGAGGGAGACGGAGCCGGCGAGCAGACCCGCGATGCCCTTGGCCAGGCACAGGGTGATGTTGAGGCCAATGCAGACGAGGCTTGCGGAAAAGCCCGCGTTGGTGCGGCAAGATGCATCGACCGGCTCGCTCTCGCTGCCGGGAACAAGCGTATGTACCAGCCGATTTACAAATAGCATAGCGGTCGTCCTCACAATCATGTTTAAGGGGATAGTGTAGCTCGCGCGGGGGCGCCGTGCACCGATGCTCAGAAAATGCAGCAATAGTCTGCCGGTGCTAACGAGCGAGCCTTCTCGTCTGCCTGGGTGGTCCATTTTGGGCCACATGGGTATGGGCATGTGCCTGCTTGCTCGACATACTTAATGTCGACAGCCCCTGTGCAAAGGAGGACGTTTCCATGGACGAGATGTTTGCCATTAAATGTCAAAACTGCGGCGGCCCTATGTACTCGCACCAGGCTAAGCGCAGCTTTGAGTGCGCCTATTGCGGCACGGTCGTTCCGTGGCAGGCTGATGCGGGGGAGCCCAAGAGCGCCCTGGGCATTCGCCATACGCCGCTGACGGTGGTGGATGGACTGCTCAAGCTCACGCATGTGTCGCAACTCGAGCGCCCGGAGGACCCGGACTGGTATTTCTTCAATTCGCACTGGCGCAATCAGTCGGTCCTGGAACATCTGCTGTGGGAGGATCGCGGCACGGCGCAGGAGTTCCAAGAGGCCACGCATGTGAGTATTCCTTGCCCCTTCTGTGGTGCGTCCTTTGAGGGCGAGTCGACCCAGCGCGTGTTTGAGTGCCCGTCCTGCGGCAACAAGATCGGCATTGCCGACCTGCTCAAGCCGGGGACGTTTAGCAAGCGTCTGACCATGGGCGTGGGTGCGGAGTATGTGCCGGATCAGGGTATTCCCTGCGAAATCTCGCCGCAGCAGGCACGTGCCAACGCGCTGCAGCTGGTGCGCCAGTACCCGGATGCCTTTGCCGGGCACGACGTGGAAGATGCGATCCAAAACGACATGATGCTCTTCTATTTCCCCATGGCGCTGGCGGACCTGCGCATGATGGCGAGCTTCCCGGGCAAGGGCCTGAGCAAGGAAACCCTGGTGTACTACGAGGTGCTCGACTGGGCATACCCCAGGGCAAACTACCTGGACGTTCGCCTCATGGGCATTTTGGAGCCGTGGGACTTTGCCAAGGTCGGTCCGTTCGATCCCGCCATGCAGGAAGGCGACTTCCGCGTCGTCTCCGTCGATGCATCTACCAAGGACCATGTGGTCATTGATAAGTTGGCGCTCGACGTTGCGGGCAACGATGCCGAGGCCGTACTGGGGCTCAATAAAAAGAGCATCCGAACCTGGGCGCGCAAGGCCCGCAAGCATAAGGATGGCCTGGTGATGGTGCCGGTCTACTTTGTCGATCGTCCGGCGACGGACAGCCGCGATGGCGAGCAGGTGCGCATTGCCGTAAACGGCCAGACGGGCCGCGCGGCCGCGGTGGTGTTTAGCGACAAGCGCGAAACGCATATCGTGGCGTCGCTCAGCCCGAGCCTGCATCTGTCCGGTGAGAGCACCGTGCATGCCACGCCCATCGAGGTCAAATACGTTAAGTCGCCGTTTCTGTACCAGATCGTGCGCCGTGGAGGCGGCGAGCAACCGCGCCAGGTTGCAGCGGTTGCCGAGGGTTCCTACCGAGAAGAAAAGCCCAAACGCCGCGGTCTGCTGGGTGCGCTATTTGGGAAGTAGGGGAGCGGTGCCGGTTGGCACCGTAACGTGATGGCCGGGGGTATGGGGCGGCTCTCAGGAGTGCGGGCTGCCGTCTGATTGTTTGAGGGTGCCAGATGTAAATAAACAGTGGAGCGGCTGCAAAAGAGCTGCCTCACTGGGTAAAATCAGGGTGTGCGGCGGAACCCGCTCTTCAGCTAGTCACACTTCGGAAGCGCGGGCAACGCAGGTGCAAGTGTCTTGAGGGCCGGCTGCAACCGGTCCTTTTCTGTGGCAG
>CAJMRZ010000181.1 GCA_905215945.1 uncultured bacterium
CGCCTCTGCGGTGGCCGGCACCGGCGGCAAGGCGTCGTTTACGGAGCGTTATGCCACGCTGCGTCGCGCGACGGTTGCCTATGCCCCGCCCGAGATGCTCACCGACGATATTCCCGACCTGCGCGCTTTGCGTATGTCACCGGCGATTGACGTCTATGCCGCGGCAAGTACGGTTTACGAGCTCATTGCCGGCGTCGCGCCATACGAAGCCGCGCCGAGCACTTCGGGCACCTCGGGTTCGCGCAAAAAGACGCGCGACATCGCGAGCCCCTACCGTCTCAAGATGGACACACGGCCCGACTATCCCATTGGTGCCCATGCGCCTGGTTGTGATTTGACTCAGCTGCTCCGTCGTGAGCCCGATGTGGCGCTCGCCGCGGCCGAGCAGGCCCAGCAGCTAGGGCTTGAGCCGGATTCCGAAGAGCTACGCGATGCGCTGGCGTTTGTCGATGCCCAGCTGTTCGACGTGGTGATGGCCTGTCTGTCCAGCCATCAAAAAGATCGTCCCGAGCCGGCGGCGGTCGAGGCGGCGCTCTCGGCGTTTTGTGACCACTATGCGCAAAATGTCGGTCGTTCGCTCCGCGGCGAGCCGCTCACGCCGTGCCCCATGGATTCGTCTGGCCGCGCGGTTCGTCGCGCGCTGATGGTCGGCGCGACGGTCGTCTGTGGCGTGGTTTGGGCTGTGGTCGTGGTTTCGGCCGCGCTGCTGGCGTCGGGCGCTCGCGTGACGGCGACTTTGGGATCGCTCGTGTGGTCTGGGTCGCTACCGGGTATTATTGCCGCACTGGCGTTGGCGCTGCCAGGCATAGCCGGCGTTGCCGCGGGGGCACTTGCGCGCGATCGGCGCTCGGGCTTCCTGCAGGGTGTGCTTGCGCTTTCTGCCTGCGAGGTTCCGGTGCTGGTTGTGGCTGCATGTAGCGTATTTTCCCAACGCGCCGTGATGGGCGGCCTTGTTGCCGCTCTGGTTGCAACCTATACGCTTACGTGGTTTTTGCTTGCGATGGGCTTTGCCTTTGAACTTCCCGTTTCGGCACCGCGACGCACAAAAGCCCAGATGGCGACTCCGCTTGCCGGTGGAGCCGCAGCTGCCCGTACTTTTGGCGGACCTGTCGAAGTATCGTCCGATTCTATTTCTACGACCAAGGAGGCCTAGGTCATGGCATCTCAAGTTGAGCTCACCCCATGCGGGGCCATGTTTGACATCTTTAAGCGCGCGGCGCATCTGAGCCATATCGAGCTGTGCGGCTTGGTGCTTTCGTCCCGTCCGCTCGCCGACGGCCGCAGCCCGCAGAGTCGAGCCGCCGATCGCTCTTGGGTTTCCCGCTTTATCGTTCGCGCGCCGGTCGGCACGCTTCAGCAGCGCTACTTTGCCGAATACGGTACCTCGGCTGCGCGTATTATGTCGCAACTGGCCCTGCGCCAGCGAAATCCCATGGACTCCACGGCTGTGATCAATATGGTGTGCGGTCCTGCAGGTGAACCGATGGTACGCGCGCTCGAAGAGTGCCACCAGGACACGAATCTCTATCGCAACGCGCTCGATCGCCTGTCCCAGGCGGCGGAACTCATGCCCGCCGAGCGCGCCGAGGCCGTGCTGGTGCTGTTTGTCGCTGTCGGTTGTTCGGCGGATGTGCGGTCCTCGGTGAACTATGCCATCGACTACGCGCACGCGACCTGTGGCGGAGGCACATCCACGCCGCGTTCGCTTGGCATGTCGATGACCGCGGGCGAACGCGAACCCGCCCCGGCGCACCCCTTGGGCTTGCTGCGCGTACAAAACAGCTTTGTCGTGAGCGCCCCGCGCTGGATTCAGCCGAGTGAGCAGGGTGTTGAGATTGGCGCGCTGGCCACTGGCGAGGGCGATATTACCGACGTCGGCGACGATGTCTCGGCCCGCCATGCCCATATCTGGTGCGATGCTCAAAATATCTGGCACGTCGAGGACTTGTCGTCCACCAACGGAACCGTGGTGGTAAACGGGGCCACGCGCGTCTGCATTCAGGTCGAGCCCGGCCGTTCCGCCCAACTCAATCCCGGCGACGAGCTCAAGCTCGGCGAATCCACTACCTACGCCATTCTCTTCGGTGCCCTCTAGCCAGTCCTGCCAAATGGTCCCTCCGTCCCCAAGGGATCATTCAAAAGGAAACGAGAGTGGAAAATCTCCGACTTCAAGCCCGCATTCGAGCCAAAAGTGGGAGATTATCCACTCTCGTTCTAATCTAGTTACGGTGCCGTATCCCCGAGCTACATCAAGTTGCAGACAGCCGCCGCGAAGGCCACGGGGTCCTCGGGCAAAACGCCCTCGACCAGCAGGGCCTGGTCATAGAGCAGGCCGGAGTACTGCTTGATCTTGTCGGTGTCGCCCGCCTTCTGGGCAGCGACGAGCTTGGCAAAGACCGGGTGCTTGGCGTTGAGCTCGAGCACGCGCTGGCTCTTGGGCATACCGTCGGGCGCGCCCTCGGGACCCTTCTGGAGCACCTTCTCCATCTCGAGCGAAAGCGGGCCCTCGGTGGTGATGCACGCGGGAGCATCGGTCAGGCGCGCAGAGACGGCGACCTTCTCGACCTTGTCGCCGAGCGCCTCCTTCATGGCGCTAAAGAGGTCCTCGTTCTCCTTGGTGGCGTCCTCGGCCTCCTTCTTCTCGTCCTCGGTCGCCAGGTCAAGATCACCGGTTGCAACGTTCTTGAGCTCCAGATGACGATCCTCGACCTCGGGCTCGGCACCGTCGGCCACAGCCTTCTCGGCAGCCTCGCGGGCAGCATCGTCCTCGTAGATCTTGGGCATATCGGCGGCAACGTACTCACGCATAGCTTGGAACGTGAACTCATCCACATCCTGCGTCAGCAGCAGCACGTCATAGCCGCGGTCGAGCACGCCCTTTACCACGGGCATCTTGGCCAAGCGCTCACGCGAGTCGCCGGCGGCGTAGTAGATGGCCTTCTGATCCTCGGGCATGCCCTTGGCATACTCGGCTAGGGTAATCATCTTCTGCTCCTTGGCAGACCAGAACAGCAGCAGGTCGGCGAGCTCATCGGCCTTCATGCCATAGCTCGAGTAGATGCCGTACTTAAGGCCGCGGCCAAAGTTCTCAAAGAACTTCTCGTAGGCCTCGCGGTCGTTGTCACGCATATCCTCAAGGTCAGCGGTGATCTTCTTTTCCACACGCTTGGCGATGGCCTTGAGCTGACGGTTCTGCTGCAGCGTCTCACGCGAAATATTGAGCGTCACGTCGGCAGAGTCCACGACACCGCGCACAAAGTTGTAGTAGTCGGGCAGCAGGTCGTCGCACTTCTCCATAATCAGCACGTTGGAGCTGTAGAGCGCCAGACCCTTCTCGTAATCCTTGCTGTACAGATCGAACGGCGCGCGGCCCGGCACAAACAGCAGGGCGTCATACTCGAGCGTGCCCTCGGCGTGGAAGCTGATGGTGCGCGCAGGATCGTCAAAATCGTGGAACGTGGACTTGTAGAACTCGTCGTAGTCCTTCTGCTCCACGTCGGAGCTGCGCTTCTTCCAGATCGGTGTCATGGAATTGACGGTCTCGAGCTCCTGGTAGTCCTCGTACTCGGGCTTGTAATCGTCGCCGGCGTCCTCGGGCTTGGGTTTCTGGCGGCTCTTGGACGCCATCATCTGAATCGGGTAGCGCACATAGTTGCTGTACTGCTGAATCAGGCTCTTGAGACCCCACTCGGTCAGGAAGCGATCGTAGGTCTCGGCCTCGCCGTCGGCATCGAGCTTCTCGTTCTCGCGCAGCGTCAGGATGACATCGGTACCGTGCTCGGCGCGCTCACCGTCCTCGATGGTGTAGCCCTCAAGACCGTCGGATTCCCACACATGGGCGACATCCTCGCCATAGGCGCGGCTGAC
>CAJMRZ010000182.1 GCA_905215945.1 uncultured bacterium
GTCCTTGAGGTTGGGGGCAAGGCCGCTGTAGGAGATGACGATTGCCACATGGTCGGGACCCGAGGCGAGCGCCGTTCGCACCTGGGCCTCGACACCGTTGTGGCACGTTGCGCTTTTACCGGCGGAGAGCAGGCGATCGCGGAACATTCCCGCTGGATAGAGGTTGTGCGAGCCCGTGTAGATGTCGACCTGTCGGGCGTTCGCGATGAGCTTGGCGGCGTGGTCAAGCTGCGTGGGGTCGAGTAGCTCCTGCGTTTCGGCCAGCGTGGTCTGGTAGAGCCCCTCCATGCGCTCCATAACCTGCGCAGGGGTGGACGCGGCGTCGAAGGGAAAGTTGATATCCACGTCGCGTCGGTTGCCCGATTCGGTTGCCAGGCGGATGAGCTCGACCTTGAGGTCCTTGAAGCCCTCGAGGCCGAGCTTTTTGCAAAACCGGTGCACGCTCGCAACAGAAACGTTGGTGCGCACGGCAAATTCCTTAATCGAAAGCCCGCGGATGTCCTCGCCGATGGCGAGGGCTGCAATGCCGAGCTGTTGCTCGGTGGGGGTGAGGCCCTGCGCCTCGGTAATCTTGCGTTTGATATCCATGCGAACTCCCACACTCGCCAAACCTGCCAAAAAGGGACAGGTTTATTTTGGCACGTTTCGGTCGGTATCAGGAAGTGTCAGGGACGGGGCGGCGGCGGTCCGTGGGCGCGAAAAGAAGTGTCGGGTTTGGTACGCCCGCTTCTGCCCGTCCCGCGCGTGGGCGATACTCAGCTTATCGACCCGCGATGCAAAGGAGATGCTCATGGCAAACATCAAGTTCCCCGAGGGTTTCTATTGGGGTGGCGCCACCGCTGCCAACCAGTTTGAGGGCGCTTGGAACGTGGACGGCCGCGGTGCTTCTGTCGACGATCATTTCTTGGGCGGCAGCTACAAGGAGCCGCGTCAGATTACGATCGACATCGACCCCAACCGCTTCTACCCCAATCATGACGGTATCGATTTCTACCATCACTACGAGGAGGACATCGCGCTGTTCGCCGAGATGGGCTTTACCATGTTCCGCATGTCCATCTCCTGGAGCCGTATCTTTCCCAACGGCGACGACGCTGAGCCCAACGAGGCCGGCCTCGCCTTCTACGACCGCGTCTTCGACTGCCTGCGCGCCCACAATATCGAGCCGCTCGTGACCCTTTCGCACTACGAGATGCCCTATCACCTGGTCGAGAAATACAACGGCTGGGCGAGCCGCGAGCTCATCGGCTTCTTTGAGAAGTACTGCCAGACCGTCTTCGACCGCTATCAGGACAAGGTCAAGTTCTGGCTCACCTTCAACGAGATCAACTGCGGTACTCAGGACATGGGCAACCTCTTTGAGACCAGCATGATTCAGGGCTTTGAGGGTCCGGCGTCGGCGGTCCACACTACGCCGCAGGCTCGTATGCAGGCCCTGCATCACCAGTTTGTCGCCAGCGGCCGCGTCGTGCGCTATGCCCACGAGCACTACCCGCAGTTTAAGATGGGCAACATGGACTGCTTCATCCTTTCCTATGCCGCCACGTGCGATCCGGCCGACGTGTTCGCCACGCAGCAGGAGATGAACACCATGAACTGGTACTGCTCCGACGTGCAGGTGCGCGGCAAGTACCCGTTCTATGCCAAGCGCTTCTGGGCCGAGAACGATGTTGAGCTCGTGATGGAGGGCGGCGACCTGCAGGATATCGCTGACGGCAAGGTCGACTTCTACTCCTTTAGCTACTACATGTCCGGCACCGTGGGCACCCACAAGGATCACGAGATGACCGAGGGCAATATGACTTTTGGCGGCAAGAACCCCTATCTGGAGTCCACCGATTGGGGCTGGCAGATCGATCCGTTGGGCCTGCGCATCGCCCTCAACGAGATTTACGCCCGCTACGAGATTCCGCTGATGGTGGTCGAGAACGGCATGGGCGCCTACGACGAGGTCGAGGAGGACGGCTCCATCCACGACCCGTATCGCATCGCCTACTTGCAGAGCCACATCAAGGCCATGGGCGAGGCCATTGCCGATGGCGTTGACCTGATTGCCTACACCTGGTGGGGTCCCATCGACCTGGTTTCCGCCGGCACTGGCGAGATGCGCAAGCGCTACGGCTTCATCCACGTCGATAAGTACGACGACGGCACCGGTACCTACGAGCGCCGCCGCAAGGACAGCTTCTTCGCATACCAGAAGATCATCAAGTCAAACGGCACCGAGGGCTTGGATTAATCGACAATATGAGTGCCACTGGGGAAAAGGTTTTGGGAAGGGCTTGGAAGGGCTTGCGATTCGAGCCCTCACCTTAGCAATTTGATCATTTGGCACTATAATCACCATAGGCATGCGCATAACGTTGCGCTTAATCAAGAGGAGAAAACGTATGGGTCTGTTTGATATGTTCAAGAAGAAGGCTGAGCCCGCGGCAGCTGCTGCTCCGGCCTCCATTTCTGCTTCTGCCGGCGCCGACGTGCTGTGCTCGCCCGTCAAGGGCAAGGTCATCAAGATGGCCGACGTGCCCGATCCCGTCTTTGGTGGCGAGGTTCTGGGCAAGGGCTGCGCCGTGTGGCCCGAGGACGACCTGGTCTACGCTCCCTGCGACGGCAAGGTGACCGTCACCATGGGTCACGCCGTGGGTCTGCAGTCCGATAGCGGCATCGAGGTTCTGGTGCACGTTGGCGTCGATACCGTCAACATGAACGGCGACGGCTTCGAGGGCTTCGTCAAGGCCGACGACGTCGTGAAGGCCGGCCAGCCCATACTCAAGATCGACCGCGCCAAGATCGCTGCCGCCGGTTACAAGGACTGCGTCGTCGTGGCCGTGTCCAACACTGCCGAGTTTGCCGATGTCGAGCTCGCCGTCGAGGCCGAGTCTGCCGTCGCCGCCGGTGACGTCATCGTTAAGGTCGTCCGCAAGTAGTCTGCGGCATCCAGAAGATGCACGAGGGTGGTCGGGTTATCCGGCCACCCTTTTTTAATAGGCTGAGCAGGCGCATTTTATTGCAGGGGGCTTGCTTTATGGGCCATTCACTCGTCAAATTGAGCCGCCCGCGCTTTTGCGACGTAGGGGTTTGGGCAGAGCCGCTAATATGGACTTACTGTCACGACGTGCGCTGTGTGGGGAACGCAGCGCCGCTTGTTTGGAGGAATGTCATGAAAAAGAAGCTGCTGCTTGCGCCCCTGATGGCTGCCCTGGTCGCGTGCGTGGTTTTGCTTTCCGGCTGCGGAGGGCCTTCGGTGGAGGAGCTCATCACCAACGACCTTACGAGCCAGTTTGACGAGATCAAGAACGGCGGCGATGACTTCCTCTCCGGCCTGGAAGAGGCTTCGGGCGACGAGTTTGAGCAGCTGGGCATCGATCCCAAGGAGTATGCCAAGAGCTATCTCGAGGGCTTTGATTACAAGATCGGTGATGTGACGGTCGATGAGGACAAGGGTACCGCGACCGCCGAGGTTACCATCACCTGCAAGTCCATGAACAAGATCGTCGAAGATTTCGCCACCCAGTATCAGGAGAAGATCGCCGCACTCGATACGATGCCTTCCGAGGACGACCTGTACAAGATGGCCGGTCAGGTGATGGTCGACGTGACCAAGGCCGCTAAGACCAAGGACACCAAGGTCACCTTTAAGTATTCCGCCAACAAGGATAACGAGTGGTCTGCCGACGATTCTGCAACCACCGAGATGATGAATGCGATGATGAACTAGTTCGTTGCGGCGTTTTACCAAACGCCGCAACTGCTCGACGCTGCGCGGGCACCAGAGCGACAACTTGTCATTCAAAGAGGGCGGCATGACCAGAAGGTCTATGCCGCCTTGTTTCAAGGCACCTTGCTCGCTCTGGCGGGCTTT
>CAJMRZ010000183.1 GCA_905215945.1 uncultured bacterium
ATCCCATGCGGGTGGCCGCCTTTTTACGTAAGGAGTCGCTTTGATGGACAAGGCTGCATCTACCGGCCATTCTGACCGCTGCCGCATCGTCGTCGATACCTGCTGCGACTTTAGCCCCGAGGTCGCTGCGAACCTCGATGTCGATATCTTGGGCTTCCCCTTTATCATCGATGGCGAGGAGCGCACGGACGATATCTGGTCGAGCATGAGCCCTAAGGAGTTCTACGACCGCATGCGCGCCGGTGCCCGCGTGTCCACCTCGGCTGTGTCGCTCGGTCGCTATATCGAGTTCTTTACCGAGTGCGCCAAAGAGGGCACACCCACGGTCTACCTGTGCTTTACCTCGGCGCTGTCGTCGAGCTACAACTCCGCGTGCCAGGCGGCAGATGCCGTGCGCGCCGAGTATCCCGATTTTGAGCTGTACGTGGTCGACAACGCTCTGCCCTGTGCAACCGGCGCGCTCTTGGCGCTCGAGGCCGTGCGCCAGCGCTCGGCGGGACTCACCGCCAAGCAGCTGGTCGACTGGGCAAACGAGGCAAAGACCTACGTCCACGGCTACTTTACGCTCGAGAGCTTCGATGCACTGGCTGCCGGCGGCCGCATTCCGCCCGCGGCAGCGCAGCTCACGGCAAAGCTCGATGTCAAGCCCGAGCTCTCCTACGACCTGGCCGGCTCGCTGTCGCTGATCGGCGTCAACCGCGGCCGCAAGAAGGCGCTCAAGTCCATCCTCAAGTCGTTCCGCGAGAACTACGTGCCCGACCGCACCATGCCCATCGCCATCATGACGGCCGATGCCGAAAAGGACGGCGACTGGCTCGAAGCTGCCATTCGCAAGGAGGAGGGCTGCGCCGACGTCACAATCATTCGAAGCTCCGTGGGCCCCACCATCGGCTCGCATGTGGGTCCCGGCATGGTGGCCTGCGCGTTTTGGGGTAAGAACCGCGCCGACAGGGCGTCTCTTTCCGATCGCATCGCTCGCCGCGTGCGCGGCCAGTAGGCAGGCGCTGCGGCCGTAGTCGCCCTCGACTCACAGCCCAAACGCTGGCACCGAGTATTCAACCTGGTAATAACACCCAACCCAAAAGGAAAGGTTTCATGGCAAACAAGCTCTCCGTCGCATTTATCGGCACCGGAATCATGGGTGCCCCCATCGCCGGTCACATCCTGGATGCTGGCTATCCCGTCACGGTCAACAACCGCACCAAGTCCAAGGCTGCAGCGCTCGTTGAGCGCGGCGCCGTCTGGGCCGATACGCCGGCAGATGCCGCGGCGAACGCCGACGTCGTCTTTACCATGGTGGGTTATCCCTCCGAGGTCGAGGAGCTCTACCTGGCGGGTGACGGTCTGCTCGCGTGCACTAAGCCCGGCGCGGTCCTGATCGACCTCACCACGAGCTCGCCCGAGCTGGCGCGCGACATTGCCGAGGCCGCCCAGGTTTCCGGTCGCATGGCGTTTGACTGCCCCGTCACCGGCGGCGAGTCGGGAGCTATCGCCGGCACGCTTACGGCTATCGTGGGCGCCACCGAGAACGACATCGCGCCGGTCCGCGACATCCTTTCCACCTTTGCGGCAACCATCTGCTGCTTCGATGGCGCCGGCAAGGGCCAGGCTGCCAAGCTTGCCAACCAGGTGTCGCTGGGCGCCTGCATGGTCGGCATGGCAGACGCCATGGCATTTGCCGAGCTGAGCGGCCTTGACCTGGAGAAGACCCGCCAGATGATCCTGGGCGGCACCGGTAAGTCCGGCGCCATGGAGAGCCTGGCGCCCAAGGCGCTCGACGGCGACTACAAGCCCGGCTTTATGGTCGAGCACTTCATTAAGGACCTGCGCTTGGCGCTCGCCTATGCCGACGACCGCGAGCTTGCGCTGC
The DNA here is from genome assembly GCA_905215945.1 of uncultured bacterium. Classification (GTDB taxonomy): domain Bacteria; phylum Actinomycetota; class Coriobacteriia; order Coriobacteriales; family Coriobacteriaceae; genus Collinsella. The sequence continues at coordinate 1,871 of CAJMRZ010000183.1, forward strand.
CCGGCGCCGACGTGGCCTTTACGCTTTACGACATGCTCGATGCCATCGGTGGCGCCAAGCTGGGCACCCAGGCCGTCACGGTCCTCTATAAGGAGGAGGCCGATGCCATCGCCGCCGGTCTGGACTGGTCGCAGTATCGTCCCGAGGAGCACGGTGCTCACGAGGAAGGCTGCGGTTGCGGCGAGCATGGCGACGACCACGAGTGCGGTTGTGGACACCACCATGGCGAGGACCACGAGTGCTGCGGCGGTCACGGTCATGACGACGGCCACGAGTGCTGCTGCGGCCACCATCACGGGGAGTAGCGCCCATGAGCTGGACGTTCGTGGTGCTTGCGCTGGCGCTCTTTCTCTTCGCGATCTACATCGGCTTTTTGTGCGGCCAGTGGGCGTGCGAAAAGCGCGTCATCACCAAGCGCGACTACTGGATTGCCAACTTTGCGGGAGCTGCGGCAGTCGTCCTGCTGACCTGGGTGTTCTCGCTGTTCCCGCTGGTGCAGTTTGCGCCGATCGGCTGGCTCGGCGGCTTTATCGCCGGCCTTAAGATGAGCTTTGGCGAGTCCGTCGGTCCGTGGCGCAAGCACGACGAGGTCTTTAACGTCAACAAGGCACACCGCGCAGCCGCCGACGCGGGCGATGCCGAGGAACGCCGCCGTGCGCGTCGTAATGGCGCTGCCGACCGACAGCTCATCTCGGTCACCGATGACAGCAAGGGTGCTGGCAAGCACGCTAAGAAATAGTAAGAAGAGGTAATTATGGCAGAAAACAAAGACGAACAGCTCACCGACGAGGAGCTGGCACAGCTTCAGCTGGCAGAGGAGAACGAGAACGCCGTCGACCGTCTGGTCCAGGAGCTCGGCTGCCCCACGCGCCATATCCGCCAGTTTGCCGCCCGCGTGCTGCACCTGCTTGCCGAGCGCGATCCGCAGCGCGTCGTGCCCTGCGTGCCCGCGCTGATCGAGGCGCTCGACCGCCCCGAGGCTCAGACCCGCTGGGAGGCCCTCGATGCCCTGACGGCGCTCGCCACCACCTGCCCCGAGCAGATGGGCAACGCCTTTGAGGGCGCCGAGACCGCGCTGTTCGACGAGATTTCCTCCACGCTGCGCTATGCCGCCTTCCGCCTGCTGTGCGTGTGGGGCGCCACGGGCGTCGAGCGTTCGCGCGAGGCTTGGCCCATCCTGGACGAGGCCATCCAGTGCTACCACGGCGACCTCGAGTATCGCGACATGCTCGGTTGCCTGTACGAGTTTGGCCAGGGCGAGATCGACGCCGAGGTCGCCGAGAAGCTCGCGCTGCGCCTTAAGTTCGACGCCGAGAACGGCAAGGGCAGCTATCTCAAGGCCCGTTCGAGCGAGATTTGCGAAATGCTTGTTAAACGTTTTGGCCTGGATCTCTCCAAAAAGAAGAAGCGTGCTAGCGTTAAAAAATCTGAGGCCGCCGAAGACGAGGAGTAACAGATTATGGCGCACGATGTAGTCCTGATTCCCGGTGACGGTATCGGTCCCGAGATTACGCAGGCCATGCGCCGCGTGGTCGAGGCCACTGGTGTCCAGATCAACTGGAACGTCCAGGAGGCCGGCGCCGGCGTCATGGACGAGTTTGGCACGCCGCTGCCCCAGCACGTGCTCGATGCGGTCGCCGAGACCAAGGTTGCCATCAAGGGCCCCATCACCACACCGGTCGGCACGGGTTTCCGCAGCGTCAACGTGGCCCTGCGCAAGCACTTCGACCTGTACGCCTGCGTGCGACCTTGCCTGTCGCAGCCGGGCGATGGCTCGCGCTTCCGCGACGTTGACCTGGTTATTGTGCGCGAGAACACCGAGGACCTCTACGCCGGTATCGAGTTCGATGAGGGCGCTGCCGAGGTCGAGGAACTCTCGCAGCTTGTCGAGCGTTCGGGCCAAAAGACCTTCGCCGTCGATTCCGCGATCTCGATCAAGCCGATCTCTATCGCCAAGAGCCGCCGCATTGTGGAGTATGCCTTTGAGTATG
>CAJMRZ010000184.1 GCA_905215945.1 uncultured bacterium
TGAGGTCGGCCTCGATAAGCGAGTCCCAGCCGCAGATGCCGCAGTCGGCGCCGCCGCAGCCCACAAAAGCGGGCGCGTCGCTGGGACGCACGATGACAAACTCGATATCGCCGACCACACCCTCACCGGCGTGTGTGTCGCGGCCGCGCACGATGAGGTGACGACCGGGATCGCGCAGCCCAGAGACGTCTAAGCCCGCTGCCTCGAGCACGTCAAGCGTGTCGGCCTTAAGCGAGCCCTTGGGCACGGCAATGCGCAGCGGACCCTCGGCGCCACGGTCCACGGCGTGATCGCCGTCGGAAGCGGCGTCCTCGGCCGAGGTGCGCGCGGCCTCCAGACGCTCGAGCGAAAAGGCGAAGCCCGCCGCCGGCACCTCGATGCCGTCGCCGAACGCGCCGGTAAAGATGGAGTCGTAGCGTCCGCCCGAACCGACCGGATCGGGCAGGCCACCGGCATAGGCCTTAAAGACCAGACCCGTGTAGTAATCAAAAGAATTCATGATGGAGAAGTCGAAGGACAGCACCTGGGCGTCCTCGGGAGCCAGACCCTCGACCAGAGCACGCAACTCGCGCGTGAGCGGCGCGGCGATACCGGCAGCCTCCAGCAGCGCGTCCACGCGGTCGAGCACCTCGGCACCACCGTGCAGGCGCGGCAGCTCGCTAAGGGCGGCCTTGACGGCATCGGACTCGGCGCTGGCAGCCACGCGGGCATCGAGGCCCACAAAGTCGTTGGCATGCACGCAGCGCAGGGCCTCGGCGGCCAGCTCGCGATCCTCGCACGCCGCGAGCAGCTCCTTAAACGGACGCACGCTACCTGCGATAATGCGCGCATCGGGCAGCGCCAGCTTGCGCACGGCCTCGGCCACGAGCGAGACGATCTCGACATCGCCCGCGGTATCGCCCGCACCGATAAGCTCAAAGCCCAGCTGTGTAAACTGGCGCGAGCCACCGGCATTGCGCTGGCACTCGCGAACCACCGGCGCCTCGTAGCGAAGGCGCAGGGGCAGATCGGCCGCGCGCATGCGGGTCGAAACCAGGCGCACGATGGGCAACGTATTGTCGGGACGGACCACCAGCAGGCGACCGTCATCATCAAAGAGCTTAAACGGCGTGTCCGCAATGCGTCCGCCTTCCTCAAGCGAACTCTTGTCCTCGAGCAGCGGCGTCTCGACCGGAAGGTAACGATGCTCCCTGAAGCAGCCCTTCACCGTCAGCGCAATCTCCTCGCGCGCCTGAGCCTCCTCGGGCAATATGTCCCGGAATCCCCACGGTGTGGCCGTCATCTGGTGAGCCTCCTCATGCTGTGTTTCATATAGAACGAAAGACCGGCATAGCTCCGCCGGTCTTTTGGGTACTTTAGCATACTAGAGTGCTTGCGGGGAAAATCCTTGTCCGCAGCTCACACCGTATTCATTTGGAAACATAGGGGCAGACGCTCAGCTAAATCTGACGATTATCTAGGCCAACCAGAAACCATATCCCGTTTTTCGTCTAAAAACTGGGATGCAGTTTCCGCTGAGGACCTTTTCCGAACTGCTTCTGCAGCGGCTGTTTTGGCTCCGGGACCGCGTCAATCGCATATCTTTATGGCGCCTTTATCCTACACATGTTGTATAACTACCAAATGTGGAATATAACAAAGAGCAAAACATAGGCTGAGCGTTATGGAGGATTGAGGTTGAAAGAGAAGCTATTTCGATGGGTCGTGAAGCACCGCAAACCCATCATCGCGTTCTATGCGGTGGCAGCACTGGTATGCCTGTTCCTGCGCCAGTTTGTAGGCGTTAACTACGACATTACGAGCTATCTGCCCGACGAAGCGGCGTCGACCGTCGCTCTGAATACCATGGGTGATGAGTTTGAGGGCGACATTCCCAACTGTCGCGTTATGGTGCCCAATGTCTCGATCGCTCAGGCGCTCAAATACAAGGACAAAATCAAAAAGGTCGACGGCGTCGAGGAGGTCCTATGGCTTGACGACGCGGCAGATATCGATCAGCCGCTTGCCACGCAAGACAAAGACACCGTTGAGACCTATTACAAAAAGAACAGCGCCCTGTTTACGGTGACGGTTAATTCCGAAAAGGAGATCGAGGCAACCGACGCTATTCGAGATATCGTGGGCGACGAGGGCGCCATTACGGGCTCGGCCATGTCTAACGCGCTCGCCACCACATCGACCGAGCAGCAGATCAGCATTATCACGGTCGCTGTCATAGCGATTATCTTCGTGATTCTGGTCATCACGACTACCAGCTGGGCCGAACCCATCCTGGTGCTGCTGGGCCTGGGCGTCTCGGTGTTTATCAACTGGGGCACCAACCTCATCTTTGGCGAGATTAGCTTTGTCACCAACTCTGCGGGCTCCATTTTGCAGGTTGCCATCGCGCTGGACTTCTCGGTCTTTTTGCTGCACCGCTTTAACGAGGAGCGTGGCCGCCACGGCAGCGTTGCCGAAGACATGGTGCAGTCGTGCTGCCTGTCCTCGGTCGCCGTGTTTTCGAGCGGTTGCACGGTCTGCATCGGCTTTATCGCGCTTGCCGCCATGCAGTTTAAGATCGGCCCCGACCTTGGTCTTGCCCTTGCAAAGGGTATCGCCATCAGCCTGGTATCGGTCTTTACCTTTGTTCCTTCGATGTTCGTTCAGTTCGATGGCTTTGTGCAAAAATCGCAGCACAGGCCCTTTGTCCCGCCGCTGGGTAAGTTCGCCCGTCTGGTGCTCAAGGTCTGTATCCCCGCTGCCGTCGTGATCCTCGCCGTGGTTTACCCTGCGCGTGTGGCATCGACCTCCAGCGATATCACGTACTACTACGGCACTTCGCACATTTTTGGTTCGGATACGCGGCTTGGTCAGGATATGGACAAGGTCAAGGAGGTCTTTGGCAACTCCGATACCTACGTTGTGCTCGTTCCCCGTGGAGAGGTGAGCGAGGAGCAGGCACTCTCCAATGAGCTCAAGGCGCTCCCCGAGGTCAAGTCCATCCAGAGCTATGTTGACGTTGCGAGTCCCTATATCCCCACGGGCATGGCCGAAAAGGACACGCTCGATCTGGTGGAGGGAGAGCACTACAGCCGTTTGGTGCTCACGGTTACCGCGCCCTACGAGGGTCCGAGTACATTTAAGCTGGTCAAGAAGATTCGTTGTATCGCGGACAAACATTATCCGGGTAAGGCAATGCTCGCCGGCGAGGGCGTGAGCACCACCGACCTTAAGGACACCATCACCGTCGATAAGGGCAAGGTCGACCTCATCGCCGTCGTGGCCGTGTTCGCGGTCTTGCTGCTGGCCACCAAGTCGCTGAGCCTGCCGATCATCTTGGTGCTCGTGATTGAGACCTCGATCTGGATCAACTTTGCTGCACCGCTCTACACCGGTATGCACGAGTTCTTCCTCGCCTACTTAATTGTGAGCTCCATCCAGCTGGGCGTTGCCGTCGACTACGGCATCCTGATTGCTGACCGCTATCGTGAGGACCGCGTGACCATGCATAAGCGCGAAGCGCTACTCGAGACCATGGAAGCTTGCACGATTCCTGTTTTGACCTCTGGATCGGTTCTGCTGATCAGTGGCTTCCTGATCCATGCGATCTCGAGCCACGGCGTGCTCAAGCAGATCGGCTGGTTCCTGGGCGTCGGCGTGAGCATCTCCCTAGTCGCCGTACTCTTTGCGCTGCCGGGTTTCCTGTATGTGCTCGATGGCCTCATCGGCAAGACCACGCTCAAAGCTCATTTTTTGCCCAAGGATGCCCAGGATCCGGTTTCGGATACCACCGAGGCATCGGCTGCGGACGGCTCC
>CAJMRZ010000185.1 GCA_905215945.1 uncultured bacterium
AAGCAGATCGTCGATGGATTTCTGGACGAAGACCTAAGCGAGCCATTCTTTAAGATCTATAACGGTCCGTGTACGGAAGAAGCCGTTGTAAAAATGGCTAAGGAAGCCCAGGCCGAGTATTGCGACATGGTGGTGGGTATTGGCGGCGGCAAGATGCTCGATATCGCCAAGGCCGTTGCGTTTTATGCCGAGCTGCCGTTGTGCGTATGCCCCACGGCAGCTTCGATGGACGGTCCGTGCAGCGCGATTTCGGTGCTGTATCACGAGGATGGGTCGTTCGACCGCTACCTGATGCTCGAGAAGAATCCAGACCTGGTTGTGGTCGATACCAACGTGGTCGCGGCAGCCCCGCTGCGCATGACAGTCACTGGTATGGGCGACGCGCTGGCAACGTACTTCGAGGCGCGTTCGTGCGCCGCGGCGCACGGCGCCAACGAGCACGGTGGCGCGCCGGGACACTTGGCCTTGGTTGCGGCTCGGGCCTGCTATGACACACTCATGGAGTGCGGCGTCGCTGCCAAGCGCGATCTCAAAAAGGGCCGTATATCGCCGGCGGTTGAGCGCCTGATCGAGTGCAATATTCTGCTCTCGGGTGTTGGCTTTGAGAGCGGTGGCCTAGCGCTTGCCCATGCCATCGCCAACGGCCTGACGATTCTGCCCGAGTGCAAGGCCATGCATGGTGAGGCCGTGGCATTTGGTCTGGTGGTGCAGCTGCGCCTGGAGCGTGCGCCCGAGCTTGATCAGGTGCTCGAGTTTTGCCAACGCGTCGGTCTGCCGACGACGCTTGAGGAGCTGGGCCTTGGCGAGATTTCGGATGCCGACCTGATGAGCGTTGCGGATGCGGTCTTTAGAAACGAGCGCAATATGGCCAACGAGCAGGCCAAGGTGACCAAACAGAAGCTCGTGCAGCTCATGTGCGAGGCATAGCTTGGCGCTTGATTGACCTTGTGCAATCGGGGCGGCGATAGGCCATGGGCTATCTGCCGCAAAGATGCTCCGCGTGTAATTTGCCCGAGGCGTGGGCCGATAGCGTATCATTATCTTTTGCTTGTTTGCACTGCTCAGGGAGGGGCCGCGCATGGCGCAGGAACACGATCTGTTTGATGACATTATCGAGATCAGCAAGGGTTTCGACTTTCTTAAAAACCCGCTTGGCGGTGTGACCGATGCCCTCGATCCGTCGGCGCCGCAGTGGAATCCTGCCGACTACAAGGAGCGTCCGCGCGGCAACACCATTCCGTGCTTGACCTGCAAAAACGAAAAGAGCGGCTGCACCGCGTGCATGGACGTGTGCCCGGTCAACGCTATCGAGGTCGAGGAAGACGCCATCGAGATCCTCGACTCCTGTCGCAAGTGTGGTCTGTGCGCCGCTGCCTGTCCGACCGAGGCGATCATTTCGCCGCGCCTGGCGCCCAAAAACCTGTATGACGATATCGTCTCTGCTGCTACGAGCCACGAGACCGCCTACGTCACCTGCACGCGCGCCCTCAAGCGTATGCCGCGCGAAAACGAGGTCGTCGTTGCCTGCGTGGGCGATATTACGGCCGAGACCTGGTTCTCGGTACTGGCCGACTATCCCAACGTGAGTGTGTACCTGCCGTTGGGCGTGTGCGATAAATGCCGCAACACCGGCGGTGAGGACATTCTTGGCGAGGCGATTGCGAAGGCCGAAGAGTGGTCTGGCACGGGTATGGGCCTAGAGGTCGACCCCAAGAGCCTCAAATGCCATAAGCGCCGCGAGTACGAGCGCAAGGAGTACATGGATAAGATTGCCCGCACCACGGGCCTGACGGTGACCAAGCTCAATCCGGCGACGGCGGCGCTGGCCTCGGTGACGCAGAAGTTGAAGGCTCATCGTCACCAGATCACGCAGCTCGAGCGCACGCTCAACACCATGTGCGGCACCACGACGACCAAGCGTCGCCGTTCGCTCACGCACGGGCGGCAGCTGGTGCTCTCGACGCTGCAGAACCACCCCGAGCTTGCCCAGAATATGCAGGTGAGCACACCGGAATGCGATTTTGACAAGTGCACGTCGTGCGGCGAGTGCGTCAACGTGTGCCCCACGTTTGCCTGCGATTTGGTGGGAAGCGGTCGCTTTGCACTGGAGTCCACGTATTGCCTAGGTTGCGGAGCCTGCGTCAAGGTGTGCCCCGAGCATACGCTCAAGCTGGTCGAGCACGATGCGTCCAATCTGGTCGTTGTCGACCCCGAGGCCGAGGAAAAGGCCGCTCAGAAGGCCAAGGCCCACGAAGAGGCCCAGAAGGCCAAGGCCGAGGCAAAGGCCAAGCTTGACAAGATGCTCGATCAGGTGGAGAAGCTCGCGGACTAGTCAGCGAGCTCTATCTCTGCTTCATTTGCGCCGCCGCGGTGTCCGGATTCGCCCGGATGCTGCGGCGGCGCTATACTTATACGGTTTGAAGTACCTGTACCAAAAGGAGCTGTCGTGTCCCTTTCCATCGGTATCGTGGGCCTGCCCAACGTGGGCAAGTCGACGCTGTTCACCGCGCTTACCAAAAAGACCGGCCTTGCCGCCAACTACCCGTTCGCCACGATCGACCCCAACGTGGGTATCGTCGATGTGCCCGATAGCCGCCTGCAAAAGCTTGCCGACATCGTCAACCCGGGCCGCATTGTGCCGGCGACGGTCGAGTTTGTCGACATCGCGGGCCTGGTGAAGGGTGCCAACGAGGGCGAGGGCCTGGGCAACCAGTTCTTGGCAAACATCCGCGAGACCGACGCCATCTGCGAGGTCGTACGCTACTTTAAGGACCCCAACGTCATGCGTGAGGTGGGCCGCACGGGCGAGTTCGTCGATCCCGCCGGCGATGCCGACACCATCATGACTGAGCTTATCCTGGCCGACATGGGCACGCTCGAGAAGCAGCTGCCCAAGCTCGAGAAGGAGGCCAAGCGCGACAAGGAGCTCATGCCCAAGTTCGAGGTGGCCAAGCGCCTGCTTGCCTGGCTCAACGAGGGCAAGCGCGCCGCATCCATGGAGATGACCGACGAGGAGCGTGCCGCCGCCAAGGGCCTGTTCCTGCTCACTATGAAGCCCATCCTGTATGTGGCCAACGTGGACGAGGATATGCTCAACGACGATCTGGCGCCCATCGACGGCGTCAAGCCGCTGCCTATCTGCGCCAAGATCGAGGCCGAGCTTTCCGAGCTCGATCCCGAGGACGCCGCCGACTACCTGGAAAGCTTGGGCCTGGAGCAGCCCGGTCTGGACGTGCTCGCGCAGGCAGCCTACAAGCTGCTCGGCCTGCAGTCGTTCTTTACGGCCGGCGAGATGGAGGTCAAGGCCTGGACGGTGCGTCAGGGCGCGACCGCCCCGCAGGCCGCCGGTGTCATCCACACCGACTTTGAGCGCGGCTTTATTAAGGCCGAGGTCATTGGCTACGACGACTACATCGAGCTCGGCGGCGAGCAGGGCGCTAAGGCTGCCGGCAAGCTGCGCATTGAGGGCAAGGACTATGTCATGGCCGATGGCGACGTCGTGCACTTCCGCTTTAACGTGTAAGGGCGACGCGCATGTTTAAATATGGCAAAAAAGCCGGCTACATGGGCATCGCGCTGCTGGTGCTCGCGGTGATTCCGCTGGTGGTTGCAGCGTTTGTTATCCCCAACATTGGTCCCGAGGTGGCAACAAAGTTTAATGCTGCCGGCGAGGTGACGCGCTGGGGCAAGAGCTACGAGTTGCTGGCGCTGCCGGTACTCAATCTGCTGCTGAGCGTGGCGACGTACTTTACGGCGGGACGCCAGGCTAAAAATAATGA
>CAJMRZ010000186.1 GCA_905215945.1 uncultured bacterium
GCGCACCAACAGCGTGCAGCCGCGGCGGGCCGCCAAGACCTCGTCGATGCTCTGCGGCGGCGCAGCATCGAGGGCTGCCGGGTTGTCGGCGTTCTCCCACTCGTCCACCAGGCTCGAGTCCACCGAGCGCACCACAAAGCCCAGCCACGAGATAATGTCGCGCAGACGCTCGTCGCGCTTCTCGATGGGCACGGTGCGGTCGAGCGAACGGTAGGCTTCTGCCAGGTAGCGCAGCAAAATGCCCTCGGAGCGGGCGATGCCGAGCTTTTGAATGTAACCCTTAAAATCGCTCGCGCTTTCCAGCATATCGCGCAGGACGCTCTTGGGAGAGAGCTGGTAGTCGTTTGCCCAGGGCACTTCCTGGCAGTACTTGTCAAAGGCGGCGTCGAGCAAATCCTCGAGCGGCTTTTCATACGTGACGTCTTGGATGCGCTCCAAGCGCTCCTCATACTCGATGCCGTCGGCTTTCATCTCGGCCATAGCGCGATCGCGTGCGGCGCGCTCCTGTGCGCGCAGCACCTGCTTGGGATCCTCGAGCGTTGCCTCGACCATCGAGATCAAATCCATGGTATAGGTCTCGCTCTCGGGATCGAGCAGCTCCAATGCGGCAAGTAAGAACGGCGAGAGCGGCTGATCGAGCGCAAAGTCCTCGGGCAGATCAACCGTCAGTGCATAGTCGATGTCTGGTGCGGCGTCAGTCGGGGCGTCGGGTGCGGGCGGCACCTCGGTGCGAACGACGACGCCGGAATCGATGAGCGTGGCGAAGATTTCGTCGGCGCGAACCTCGAGCTTGGCCTTTTCCTCGGGAGTCTGCAGACTCGTCTCGATGAGGTCGTGCACGCGGGCTCGGGCATCGCCGCCCTGCTCGACCACGCTAATCACCATGGAGTGCGTGATGCGCAGGCGCGGCTTGAGCGTTTCGGGCTGCGTTTCGATCAGGCGCTCAAAGGTCTGCTTGTTCCAGGTGACAAAGCCCTCGGGGGCCTTCTTCTTTTTAATCTTGCGGAGCTTCTTGGGGTCGTCGCCCGCCTTGGCCATGAGCTTGGCATTCTCGATCTCGTGCTCCGGGGCCTCGGCGATGACCATACCCTCGGTGTCAAAGCCCGAGCGACCGGCGCGACCAGCGATCTGATGGAACTCACGGGCGCGCAGGCGACGCATCTTGTAGCCGTCGAACTTGGTGAGCGCGGTGAGGACCACGGTGTGGATGGGCACGTTGATGCCGACGCCGAGCGTATCGGTGCCGCAAATGACGGGCAGTAGGCCCTGCTGTGCCAGGCGCTCGACCAGTAGGCGATAGCGCGGCAGCATACCGGCGTGGTGCACGCCGACGCCGCAGCCAAGCAAGCGCTTGAGGATCTTGCCGAAGGCCGTCGAGAAGCTCGTGCCCTTGGCCGCCTCCTTGATGGCCTCGCGCTGCTCCTTGCTGGCAATGCCAAAGTTGGCGAGCGACTGTGCCGTCGCAAGTGCGGCGTCCTGGCTAAAGTGCACGATGTAGAGCGGGGCCTCGCCGCGGCGCATCGCGAGCTCGACGGTGCCCTCGAGCGGGGTCGTCACGTAGTCGTAGCTCAGCGGCACGGGGCGTGGGGCATCGACGACCAAGTCGCAGGTAGCACCGGTGTGTTCCTCGAGCGAGGCGGCGATCGCGGTGACATCGCCGAGCGTGGCGCTCATGAGCATGAATTGCGTGTGAGGCAGGGTGAGCAGCGGCACCTGCCAGGCCCAACCGCGATCGGGGTCGGCAAAGTAGTGGAACTCGTCCATGGCCACGCAGCCCACATCGGCGCCCTCGCCCTCGCGCAGTGCGTCGTTGGCGAGGATCTCTGCCGTGCAGCAGATGACGGGCGCCTTGGTGTTGATATGCGTGTCGCCGGTAATCATGCCAACGTTATCGCGGCCGAGCACCTGTACCAGATCGAAGAACTTTTCGCTGACCAAGGCCTTGATAGGGGCCGTGTAATAGCAGCGCTTGCCCTGCGCCATGCCCATAAAGAGCATGCCCAGCGCGACGAGCGATTTACCCGATCCGGTCGGTGTGCCTAAAATGACGTGATCGCCGGCAGCCAGGTCCATGAGGGCCTCTTCTTGGTGATCCCACAGTTCAATGCCGCGCTCGCTCGTCCATTCAAAGAAGCGTTCGAAGGCCTGATCAGGCGTGAGCCATGGTTCGGGCTCACTGCCATCCTCGGGCTCCCACCAGGTGGGGGAGAGCGCACCGAGCGAGCCAAACTCGGCTTCGGTTCCCGTGCCGCCCGAGAATGAGCTGGCAGCCCCGGCGCCGGAGACGGTGCTGGCGGTGGTATCTGTCGTGGTCTGTGCCATGTGTTTGCTTTCTCTCGCGTTTGTCCGCCAACTATTATGGCGTAGCGGCGGCGCGGGGTGCCAGCGCGCGAGAAAATGCAGGAAATGGGCGTTCTGCCCAGCCGTTTAGTGTAGTCGCTAGCTAAGTGAGTAGACTTTTTGCGATATTGCGAGCACATGGCTTTTGCGCAAGGGTTCTACCTGCGGTTTTATGTTTCGCTATGCGGGCTGTGCTTGGCTATTGCAAAATAGTCTACTCACTTAGGTTTGAGGGCCGTTCGCTGGCGCCTATTTGCGCTTGTTTGCCAACGCCGCGACCATCAGAAGCCCCTAGGACTCTTGCGGTAGACGCTTCTTGCCCTTGCGGGCACGGTTTCTAAAGTTCTCGACGGCCTCTTCCATGCCCAGAGGCACATAGGCGAGCTCATCGAGGTTATCGGGCAGGTAGCAGGCTAGGCTTTGCTCCTGCGCGCGGCCCGCCGCGAGCTGTTCATCGCTGGGCTGCGCGCCGGGTGTGGCGCAAATGCCATAGACGACGGCACCCATCTCGCGCGTGCGGCATTCATATTCGGTCTCGGGGTGCTCGGAATGGTCGCGGCGGACGTTGTCGCTTACCCAAAGCGTGTCGTAGCCGGCCGCGGCAAACTGCCCCAGGGCGTAGTCGCGCAATGGCTTGCTGTCGGTTCGCAGCGTGACGGTGGCGCCGGCCGCAAAGAGCGGGCGGTAGAGCATCAGATGGTCGACATGGACGAGTCGTTTTTTGGCGTACTTGGCCTTGGGCTGCGGCGTGGGAAAGTTAATGGTGATGGCATCGAGCTCGCCTGCGGCAAATAGCTGCGGCAGCGATGCGGCGCCTCGGGGCAGAACGAGTGCGTTGGTCAGTTCCTGCTCGCAGATTTTCTGTGCGGCATAGGCGATGCAGATGGGCTCCTGGTCCATGCCGATAAAGAGCGTGTCGGGCTCACGGCGAGCGCGCTCAACCAGATAGGTGCCTTTGCCGCAGCCCAGATCCAGATGAAGGTGTTCAAAGGGCTTGCTGCCAACTGGCGCACAGGCCTTGCGCCAATCTCCGGCATAGGCCTCGGGGTTCGTCTCAATCGCATCGGCGTAGCGCTCCAGGCGCTCTTCGAGCACAAAGTTCTTAGGCGTGCGAACGTGGACGGCTCCCATGAGGCTCCTTGGTCATAAGTATGGAACGCATAGCTGCGCGTTCCGTCAATGGATTGAAAAAGGGCGGGCATAGTTTGCCCGAAAGATGCGGTGCGGCTCGGCGGCGAGTCGTCGATGCCTACAGGCGCTTGAGAATCACATAGCGGTTGAGCTCGCCGCTGCGACCGTCGGCATGGAAGCGCTCAAGCTCGCGCACGGGGACCTCACCGCTCTTGTAGAACGTACGGACGCCGCGCACCAGGTCGGTGATCTGCTGATCGTCAAAGTGATGGCAATAGCGGTAGG
>CAJMRZ010000187.1 GCA_905215945.1 uncultured bacterium
GAACCGTCGATGGCACCCTGAGCCTTGAGCTGCTCGAGCATCCAGGTCTTGACTTCGCGGGCGTTGGTGAGGGTCTCGAGCGTGGTGAAGGTCTTGGAGACGATGATCACGAGCGTGGTCTCGGGGTCCAAACCCTTAAGCTTCTCGGCCTGGTCGTTGGGATCGATGTTGGAGATGTAGCGGCAGTCGATACCGGCGTCAGCATAGGGACGCAGAGCCTCGTAAGCCATGACCGGGCCCAGATCGGAGCCGCCGATGCCGATGGACACCAGGTGCTCGATCTTCTTGCCGGTAACGCCCTTCCACTCACCGGAGCGCACGCGCTCGGCGAAGGCATACATGCGGTCGAGGACCTCGTGCACGTCGGCGACGACGTCCTGGCCGTCGACAATGAGCTGGCCCTTCTCGCTTGCCGGGCGACGAAGCGCGGTGTGCAGGACGGCGCGGTCCTCGGTGGTGTTGATGTGCTCGCCGGAGAACATGGCGTCGCGGCGCTCCTCGAGCTTCACCTCGCGGGCAAGATCGCACAGCAGCTTGACGGTCTCATCGGTCACCAGGTTCTTGGACAGATCGAAGTGCAGGTCGCCGGCATCAAAGCTCAGCTTGTTCACGCGCTCCGCATCGGCAGCGAACCATGCCTTAAGGTCGATACCCTCGGCCTCGAGCTTCTCCTGATGGGCCTCGAGCGCCTTCCAAGCGGCGGTCGACGTAGCGTCGATAGGTGCGGCAACAGTTGCCATAGAGTCCTCCTCAGCATACGGGCGCACGCCTCCATGCGCCCGGACATTCAGATGCCACTATTCTAGCGCAGGTCAAGACTACAATCAGCGAGCGTTGCTAATCCGCCCCCAAACGGCAGCCGATCAAAAAGGGACAGGCTTATTTTGGCAGGTCAAACGCTTTACCAACCAAAACCCGTCCTTTTATGGCAAATATTAGGCCGCGGCGCAGACGCTACCGAGCAACTCACGCAGAGGAGACCCGATGCCCTCCAGCAGTTCGGGCGCGATAATGGCAAAAACGGGAACCTCGCCGGTGCCCACGGCAGCAGGCACCTTGCCCTCCGAGACAATGCATCCATAAGGCACAAAGCCGTCTTCGCCGGCATCGAGCGCCGCCATGCGATGCGTGAGCTCGCGCGCAAAGCCAGCAGTATCGGCATCGCCAATCGCCAGGACAAAGTCCACGCCTTCGTCGGTCGCCAAGGCCACGGCTTCGTCGATCAGCTCGTCTCCCCCGTCGCCCTCAAACGAGCCGCAGTGGAAAAGCACACGCTCGAGTAGGGCTCGATCAAGCGAGCCGAGCGCCGCCGAGACGAGCTCATCGTGCGTATGTTTGTCACCGCCCAACACGACCAGCGCCTTGGTGCCACCGTAGTGAGCGACCAATCGTCCGCACCAGCGAGCCACGTCTCCATCCGCAACAAGGCGCGTCGGCATACCAAACCCATAATTGACCATCTTTTCCACAACCCTTCCGTGCGTATAGGCGGTATCAATCGTTAGGCTCATGCTACGAAGCGAGGTTTTCCGAGCTGTTTCGCGCTCTTTAGAGCTGCGTTAAAACCCAATCCAACCGCACGACCATACCTACCAAAACAAACCAGTCCCTTTTTGACAGGTTTTGACGATGTCCAGATGAGCGGGTATTATCGAACAGATATTCGATAAGAACATGTGTTTGATGAAAGGACACGGATGGCGCACGAGCAGCACACCTATATCTGCATCGACCTCAAGACGTTTTATGCCAGCGTCGAGTGCGTCGACCGTGGGCTCGATCCGCTCACCACCAACCTGGTCGTTGCCGACGAATCGCGCGGGCGCACGACCATCTGCCTCGCCATCACACAGGCTATGAAGGACTTAGGGATTCACAACCGCTGCCGCCTATTTGAGATTCCCGATGGCATCGACTACATCACGGCCGTACCGCGCATGCAGCATTACATGGAGGTGTCGGCGAAAATCTACGGTATCTATCTGGAATACGTCAGCCCCCAGGACGTGCACGTCTACTCCATCGATGAGTGCTTTATCGACGTGACGCCCTATCTGGACCTCTATCACACCGATGCGGAAGGGTTCGCCTGCACGCTGCGCGACGAGGTCCTCGCGCGCACCGGCATCACGGCGACGGTCGGCACCGGCCCCAACCTATTCCAGGCCAAGGTTGCACTCGATATCACCGCCAAGCACGTGCCCAGTCGCATCGGCAAACTCGACGACGAGACCTTTCGCAAGGAGATCTGGCCCCATCGTCCCATCACCGATATCTGGGGCATCGGTCCCGGCGTGGCAGCCCGCCTCGAGAAATACGGCGTCTACGATCTGATGGGCGTCGCGGCGCTCGACGAAAACCTGCTTTACGACGAGCTCGGCGTCAATGCCGAATATCTCATCGACCATGCCTTCGGGCGCGAGCCGACAACCATCGCCGATATCCAAGCTTATCGCCCGCAAGCGACCTCGACCACCACAGGGCAGGTGCTCTCGAAGGGTTATGCCTACGAACAGGCCTATACCGTCTTGCGCGAGATGGTCGACAACGCCGTTTTAGACTTGGTCGATAAGCACGTGGTCTGCGACAGCATCTCGCTCTTTGTGGGCTACGCGAGCGAACGCGCCGACATACGCCGCCTCGACGCCAGCGGTACAGCGCAGTATGTGGACGGATGCGGGCACCTGCGCTCGAGCACATCGAGTATCGAACCCACCGCAACCGCCGGCCCCGAGCTCGCGCCCCGTGCGCCCAAGCCCGTCCAGCGCGATGACGAACGGCGTCGCCTGGTGCGCGAAGCGCAGGCAATCGATGGCATCTTTGTGGGAGAGCATGGCGGCAAACCGCGCGGTGGCTATGCCGCACTCTTTGCGCACTCCAACGCCTCGCGAAAGCTGCCCGAGCGTACCAATTCGTTCAAGAAGATCATGGGCTATTTCGATGAGCTCTGGGCGCAGACTGTCGATCCCAAACGACCGGTCAAGCGCATCAATCTGGGATTTGGCAACCTCATGCCCGAGGAATTTGCCACCATCGATCTGTTCAGCGATATCGAGGCCGATGAGCGCGAGCGCGACCTGGCACGCGCCGTGCTGGCCGTGAAAGGCAAATACGGCAAGAACGCGCTGGTTAAGGGGCTGAGCTTTACCGCCGGCGCCACCGCGCGCGAACGCAACGATCAGGTAGGAGGACATCGTGCCTAAGTCCCAACAACAGCCGATGCGGCCACCGACACCTTTTGAACGCCTAGCGGACCCCGAGGGAAGACGTCGCTCCGCCGACCCAAAGCTCACCGCCAACGGCGCCGTCCGCGCCGGCCGCGCCGCGCAGTTTATGCCCTTTGCCGCCCTCACGGGATACTACGAGCTCGTGCGCAAGCAAGAAATTACCGTCGAACCAAAATGCGAACTCACGGAAGAAAAAGCCCTCGAGCTTTCAAAAAAGCTCGAGGGCCTCAAACGCGGCGACTTGGTGCGTGTCACCTATTACGATACATACGGCTATCGTAGCCGCACCGGCATTCTCGACGAAGTGCTTCCCGCCTTCAAGTTCCTCAAGCTCAAGGACATCGCCATCGACTTCGACGATATCCAAGACATCGAACTGCGCGGACGAGCCTAGACAAGGAAATGCATCCAAGGCGACGCTTACAGCGTCATGACGTAGTAACCCGCGTCCTTCACGGCGGCCACGAGAGCACCGCGATCGATCGGCTGCTTAGAGCGCACGCGTGCCGTGTGGTCCGCA
>CAJMRZ010000188.1 GCA_905215945.1 uncultured bacterium
GTTGCGGCACCGCCGAAGGGCTCGATCTCGGTCGGGTGGTTGTGGGTCTCGTTCTTAAACAGGAACAGCCAGTCCTGCTCCTCGCCGTCGACATCGACCTTCACCTTGACGGTGCAGGCGTTAATCTCCTCGGACTCATCGACATCGGTCATGACGCCGGTCTTCTTAAGGTACTTGGCGCCGATGGTGCCCATGTCCATGAGGCAGACGGGCTTGGCGTCGCGACCGAGCTCGTGGCGCATCTCCATGTAGCGGTCGAAGGCCTGCTGCACCACGGCGTCGTCGATCTTTACGTCGTCCAGGACGGTGCCGAAGGTGGTGTGGCGGCAGTGATCGGACCAGTAGGTATCGATCACGCGGATCTCGGTGATGGTGGGGTCGCGATCTTCATCGCGGAAGTACTGCTGGCAGAAGGCGATGTCCGCCTCGTCCATGGCAAGGCCGCGCTCGGCGATGAAGGCGGCGAGGCCGGCCTCATCGAGCTCGCGGAAGCCGTCGAGCACCTCGACGGGCGCAGGCTCGGGGGTCTCCATGTGCAGCGTCTCGGGCAGGTCGAGCGAGGCGATGCGAGCCTCGACGGGGTTCACCACGTAGTGCTTGATAGCCTCGATGGCGGCCTCGTCCAAGTCGCCCGAGATCATATAGACCTTGGCGGAGCGCACGGCGGGGCGCTCGCCCTGGCTGATGAGCTGCACGCACTCGCTGGCGGAGTCGGCGCGCTGGTCAAACTGGCCAGGCAGGAATTCGACGGCAAAGACGGCGCCATCGCTTGCGGGGAGCTCGTCGTAGGTCACATCGACCTGGGGCTCGCTAAAGACGGTCGGCACACAGGAGCGGAAAAGCTCCTCGTCGATGCCCTCGACGTCGTAGCGGTTGATGATCCTCAGGGCCTCGATGCCCTTGATGCCGAGAATCTCGGTCAGCTCGCCCTTGAGCTGCTGAGCCTCGACGTCGAACCCGGGTTTCTTCTCCACGTAGATACGAGAGACCATTGGTTCCTGCCTTCCTGATCGGTTGGGCGTACGGTACGGTATGCGGCAGCGGTCGGTTTGCGGGGTCTGCCCTGCGGTCGCCTTGAGCCACATGTTTGTAAACCTCACTATGATACGACAGCTCGCGGCGCGGTGAGGACGGCGAGGGTGCTACAGTGAAACGCAAACAAGAGAAAGGCATCACATGGCATTCGTTTCGCTCGCCATCATCGTACTCGTGGCCTTTGCGAGTCCTTTTATCGCCTCGGCGATTCCTGGAAAACCCGTTCCCGAGACGGTCTTTTTGCTCGTGCTCGGCGCGGTGCTGGGACCCCATATGCTCGGCGTCATCCATGTAGATGCCGAGGTCTCGCTCGTGTCCGAGCTCGGCTTGGCCTTTTTGTTCCTGCTCGCCGGCTTCGAGATCGATCCCAAGAACATTACGGGCGTCGAGGGACGCTACGGCATGGCGACATGGGTCGTTACGTTTGGCATTGCCTGGCTTGCCGTGCGCTTCACGCCGTGGTTCTCGGTCAGCCATTTTGACGGTATCGCCGTAACGCTCGCGCTCACTTCGACGGCGCTCGGCACGCTCGTGCCCATCATGCGCGAGCGCTCGCTCACCGGCACGCGCGTGGGCGATTCGATTCTCGCATACGGTACCTGGGGCGAGCTTGGCCCCGTGCTCGCTATGTCGGTACTGCTCTCTGCGCGAACCGGTATTCAGACGCTCGTGATCTTGGGTCTGTTTGCGGTGGTGTGCGTTTTGCTGGCCGTGGTTCCGAGCCGCTCCAAGCGCGTCGGCAGCCGCTTCTTTGCGTTTGTCGAGGAGCGCGCCGACACTACATCTCAGACGTTCGTGCGCCTGACGGTGCTCATCCTGGTCACGCTCGTGGCGTTCTCCGCCATCTTTGACCTCGACATCGTGTTGGGCTCCTTTGCCGCCGGCTTTGTCCTGCGCTATATCATCCCCGAGGGCAACCATACACTCGAGACCAAGCTCGATGGCCTGGCTTACGGCTTTCTGATTCCGGTGTTCTTTACCGTATCGGGCGCAAAGATCGACCTGACCGCTGTGGCGTCGCGCCCCGGGCTGCTCGTGGGCTTTATCGTGGCGCTGCTTATCATCCGCGCCGTGCCCATTCTGGTCTCCATGAGCATCTGTCCCGAGACGCGCGATGTCTCGGCGTATGGCCGCATTACCGTGGCCCTGTACTGCACCACGGCGCTGCCGATCATCGTTGCCGTAAATAAGATCGACAAGCAGGGTGCAAACCCGGATCGTGTGCTCCAGCAGCTCACCGAGTACGAGCTGGTACCGGAGGAGTGGGGCGGTCAGACCATCGTCTGCAACATCTCCGCAAAGTTCGGTCAGGGCATTGACAACCTGCTCGAAATGGTACTGCTGACCGCTGAAATGGCTGACCTCAAGGCAAACCCGAACCGTAAGGCACACGGTACCGTTATCGAGGCAAAGCTGGATAAGGGCCGCGGTCCGGTTGCAACCCTTCTGGTACAGAACGGCACTCTGCATGCAGGCGATACCGTTATCGCGGGCACCTCTGTCGGCCGCGTTCGCGCAATGACCAACGACGACGGCAAGAAGATTGAGTCCGCAGGCCCGTCCGTTCCGGTCGAGATCATCGGTCTGGCTGAGGTTCCGGGTGCAGGCGACATCTTTGACGCCGTAGACGACGAGAAGATGGCTCGTGAGCTGGTTGAGCAGCGCAAGGACAAGGAGAAGGAAGAGCGCAACAAGCTGTTCCACAAGGTAACGCTCGATAACCTGTTCGATTCCATTCAGCAGGGCGAGATGAAGGAGCTGAATATCATCGTCAAGGCAGACGTTCAGGGTTCTGTCGAGGCGGTTCGTTCCTCTCTCGAGAAGCTGACCAACGACGAGGTTCGCGTGCGCGTTATCCACGGTGCCGTTGGCGCCATCAACGAGTCCGACGTTATGCTGGCTGCCGCTTCCGGCGCGATCATTGTTGGCTTTAACGTTCGTCCGGACCGCACCGCTACCGACTCCGCTGCACAGCAGGGCGTTGATATGCGTATGTACCGCGTTATTTATGATGCCATCGAGGAGATGGAGCAGGCCATGAAGGGCATGCTCGAGCCGAAGTTCAAGGAAGTTGTTCTCGGCCACGCAGAGGTTCGTCAGGTGTTCAAGATCACCGGCGCAGGCGCGGTTGCAGGCTGCTATGTACAGGACGGCAAGATTCAGCGTAACGCTGAGGTTCGCGTAGTCCGTGACGGCATCGTATTCCACGAGGGCCACCTGAATACTCTCAAGCGCTTCAAGGACGATGTGAAGGAAGTTGCAACCTCTTATGAGTGCGGCATGAGCATCGAGAACTACAATGATATCAAGGAAGGCGATATCATTGAGTGCTTTGTTATGGAAGAAGTGAAGCAGTAAAGCGCTTCTTCTAAGGGGGACGCTGTCCCCCTTAGATACCAAATTGGTTCCCAAGGAAACCAATTTGGATAACCCCCTCGCCTTTGCACGGCAAAGACGGCCCCCGGCCGACTGCGGCCAGGGGCAGAGGCGTCCCGTCCAGGCACATGCCCTGGCCGGGACTTTTTTCTGCGCAAACGCACGGCAGACCACGGAAATGCACAGCGGCGTTCTGCCTGCCTGTGAAAAAATTTTCCGCCGCCGCAAACAAAACCGGCTGCCTGGGACTCAAATAGGTGAAGAGAAGAGAAAGGAGGACCGCCATGGATCACGACGAATTCGCCCGCCGGGCGGAGGCTCTCCG
>CAJMRZ010000189.1 GCA_905215945.1 uncultured bacterium
GTACCATCGTGCTGATCAGCCACGATGAGCACCTGGTACGCGCCGTGGCCAATCGCATCATCGACATCCGCGATGGCAAGGTCACAGTCTATGACGGCGACTACGACTACTACCTCTACAAGCGCGAGGACCTCGCAGCCCGCGCCGCCGCCGAGGCGGCAGGGGATAGCGCACCTGCCGCGGCCAAGTCCACCAAAGCCAGCGCCGCCCAGGCCGACACCCCCGCCGCGGCGCCTAAGCCTGCCGAGGGCAAAAAGACCAAGGAGCAAAAGCGCGCCGAAGCCCAGGCCCGCGCTGCGCTCAACAAAAAGCTCAAGGGCGTGCGCAACCAGCTTAAGAAGATCGAGACGGAGCTCGACAAAAAGCGCGCCCGCTATGACGAGCTTATGGAATTGATGGCAAGCGAAGAGCTTTATGCCGATCAGGATAAGTTCAACGCCGCGCTGGGGGAATATAACGGCCTTAAGCAAGAGCTACCTAAGCTCGAGGACGAATGGTTGGAGCTTTCCACCCAGATCGAAGAGGAGACCGCGCGTGAATTCTCGTAAGGCCGCTGCCGTGGCGATGAGCGTCATCGCCATCGCCTGTCGCATCTGCGGCATCTTTATGAGCGCGATGACCGTGCTGCTGTGCTTTAGCGGCCTCACCGCCAAACTGCAGATTGTCGGCTTTGTCGTTGAGCTTTCTCGCGCGCTGCCGAGCGCCATCGCCGGCTACGGCGTCATCACCTCACCCTTTGGCGGCGTTTTCCGCTTGGATTACGCCATCGTGGCCGTCATCCTGTTTGTAGCTGACTACCTGCTCACGCGCGCCTCGCGCCGCGTCCGCTAGGGGAGCGCCATGTCCAGCAGCTACATCATGAACCTGCTCGCCAGCGCCGTCGCCGTCATCGTGGGCATCGTCATCCACGAAAGTGCGCACGCCGCCGCGGCCTGGGCACTCGGCGATAAGACAGCCCGTTCGCGCGGCCGCGTGTCACTCAACCCGCTCAACCATATCGACCCGTTCGGCACCATCATCCTGCCACTGCTCATGCTCGCAGCCGGTGGCCCGGTGTTCGCCTTTGCCAAGCCCGTGCCCGTCTACCTCAACAACCTCAAGCACCCCAAGCGCGACGAGGTCCTGGTGAGCGTGGCCGGCCCCGCGTCGAACATCGCACTCGCATGCCTCGCGGCCGCCCTCATGCACGCAACGTACGGCAATCTCTACGCCAGCATGTCCTTTGCCGTGGCGTCGCAGATCATGAACTTCGGCGCCACGTTTATCGTGGTCAACCTGTCGCTCGCGTTCTTTAACCTCATTCCGATTCCGCCGCTTGATGGCTCGTCGATCATCGTGCCCTTCCTCAAGGGCACGGCGCTCAACAACTATTACCGTCTGCAGCAATACGCTATGCCCATACTCATCCTGGTTCTATACCTGCTGCCTATGTGGACCGGCATCGATGTAATCGGCCGCTATTTCGACGTTACCGTGTATCCGCTTGCTGAGCAGCTGCTCAACTTCGCAATCGCCGGCATCTAAGGTAAACTTACAGGTCGACCGTGTAAAACGGTCGCAACATGCACCCAAACCGCGCCGCGAAGGCGCCGTCAAAGGAGGTCGAAGATGTCGTATCGCGTGTCGACGCAGGTCTACAGCGGACCGTTCGACCTGCTGCTGCAGCTGGTAACCCGCCAAAAAGTAGATATCGGCGCCATCTCGATCAGTGAGGTGGCCGAGCAGTACCTTGCCGAGGCCGAGCGCATCGAGGCGCTGGACCTGGACGTGGCGAGCGACTTTTTGCTGGTCGCGGCAACCCTTTTGGACATCAAGGCCGCCTCGCTGGTGCCTCAGGAGGCCCCGCGCAAAGCCGATGATGATGACGAGCTCGACGATGACCTCGAGGAACTCAGCGCGCTCGACGGCGATGCCCTGCGCGAGGTCTTGATCCAGCGCCTGATCGCCTACAAGCAGTTTAAGAGCGCGGCGGCAGCCCTTGGCGCGCGCATGCAGGCCGAGAGCCGCATGCATCCGCGTGTGGCCGGCCCCGACCCGGAGTTTTTGGGCCTCATGCCCGACTACCTGGCCGGCATCACGCTGCGCGGCCTGGCCGTCATCTGCGCCGACCTGGACGGTAAGCGCCAGACCTTCCTGCTGGAGGCCGAGCACGTGGCACCGCATCGCGTGCCGCTCGACCTGACGGTGGCCTCGGTCGACCGCTTTACCATAGCGCATCAAACCTGCACCTTCCGCGAGCTGTTGGACGGCGACGCCACCACCGAGCAGCTCGTCGTCACCTTCCTGGCCATGCTCGAACTCGCCAAGCGCGGCTCGCTCATGCTGAGCCAGGACGAGATCTTTGGAACCATCTGCATCAACCGAGTCGAGGGGGCCGAGGCATACGTGCCCGGCGAGGGCCCCGAGCTCACCGAATAGGAGCGGCAACCATGTCAACCCTTTCCACGCTGGAGGCCAACAGCCTCAAAGGAGCCCTCGAGGCGCTGCTGCTGGTGTCGAGCGACCCCGTGAGCGCACCCGCCCTGGCAGGTGCGCTGGATATCGCCCCCGGCGAGTGCGCGTCGCTTTTGGCCGAGCTCAAAGTTGAGTATGAGGAGGCCAACCGCGGCTTTCAGCTGCGCGAAGTCGCCGGTGGCTGGCGCCTGTTCACGCACCCCGCCTACCACGATGTGGTCGAGGCCTATGTGCTGAGCTGGGACACGCAAAAACTGTCGCAGGCGGCGCTCGAGACCCTGGCCGTTATCGCCTACCACCAGCCCGTCACGCGCGAGGTGGTCAAGGGCATCCGCGGTGTCAACTCCGACGGCGTTATTGCGTCGCTCGTGGACAAGGGCCTGGTGCGCGAGTTCGGCCGCGACCCCGAGCGCGGTCAGGCCATCATCTACGGCACGACCAACGCCTTCTTGGAAAAATTCGGTCTGCGCTCCACCCGCGACCTGCCCGATCTGGAGCAGTTTGCCCCCGACGAGCAGTCGCGCCAGTTTATACGCGAGCGCCTGAGCGGCCGCAGCATTCAGTCCACGCTCGAGGAGCAGGCCGAGGACCTGGACGAAGAACGTGAGCTGCTCGATACCGATATTGATGATGTCGAGGCAGTCGGCGGCGAGGAAACGCTGTCCACCGACGACACTGCGGAGGATACGCATGACGAAGACTAACGAGACAGGGGAGATGCGCACCGGCGCTGCGGCGCCCAACGCGGATGTGCACAAGTCCGACGCCCAGCCCGTCTATCCGCACACCATGCGCCTGCAGCGCTTTTTGGCGCGCGCAGGCGTGGCGAGCCGCCGCGGGTCGGAGGACCTGATGACCGCCGGCCGAGTGACGGTTAACGGCGAGGTCGCGACCGAGTTGGGCACCAAGGTCGATGTCGACCGCGATCATATCGAGGTCGACGGCATGCCCGTTAAGCTCGACCAGGGCGCCGTGTACCTGATGCTCTACAAGCCGACCGGCTATCTCACCACCATGAGCGACCCGCAGGAGCGTCCCTGTGTGGCGGACCTGGTTCCCCGCGACCGATTTCCGGGCCTGTTCCCGGTGGGCCGCCTGGACCGCGACACCACGGGCCTTTTGCTCTTTACCACCGACGGCGACCTGTCGCAGGACCTGCTGCACCCGAGCAAACACGTCTACAAGACCTACCAGGCACTCGTGGACGGCGAACTGTCCGACCGCGACCTCACGCCGCTGCGTCGTGGCATCGAGCTCGACGACGGCCTATGCCAG
>CAJMRZ010000190.1 GCA_905215945.1 uncultured bacterium
GGCTCCGTAGCCGTGGACCCCACGCCCACACCGGCCCTGACGCCTAAGCCCTCGCCTAAGACGGACACGACGACCACGAAGGTCAGCACCAAGAAGACGAGCGGTAAGCTCGCCGCAACGGGAGACCGCACGCTGGCAGTAGTTGGCGCGTGCCTTATCGGCGGCATCATCGTCATCATCCTCGGCATTATCTGGAAGCGTCGACGCTAAGCTACACCGCCGGGCCTTGCAGCCCCGCCGCGTAAACCTTATATCGAGCACAGAAGCCCGTCTGAATTTGATCGGACGGGCTTCTTGGTGGGTATCATGGTTGAACGATCATTAGGAGGTTTTCCCTACATGGAATTGTTTGAGCCGATTCTTCATTTCTTTGAGCAACGGTGGGTCCACAACATCATCTGGGCCGTCATCTTGGCGATAGGCACCGCCGTCGCCGCCAAGGTCGTATCCAAGACCCTGAACCATCTGCTCAACCGAGACGATAACCCGCTTCCGGCATCAAGTATCTTCATCAACATCGCGCGCGCCGTCATCTGGATGATTGGCGGCAGCTTTATCCTCGACAACTGCTTTGGCATTAACGCAAACGCCCTCGTCGCCGCTCTTGGCGTCGGCGGCATCGCCATCTCGCTCGGCTTTCAGGACACGCTGTCAAACCTTATCGGCGGCATGCAGGTGACCTTTATGGGCATCATCAAGCCCGGCGACAATATCGAGGTCGGCGGTGTGTCGGGCGTGGTCCAAGACATCACTTGGCGCCACACAACGATTGAGGATGCCTGTGGACAGACCATCATTGTGCCCAATTCCAACATCTCCAAGAACACGCTCGTGCATTTGATGCCCTTTGGGCGCGTGGCCGTACCCGTTGCCGTAAAGGACACGTCTAAGTGGGCTTCCCTTGACGTGCTGGCAGACGAGCTCACGAGCGCAACCAAAACGGCCGTCTCGCCCATCTCGGGCTTTGACAAGGAGCCCTACGTACTCTTTAGCGAAATCGGCGACTTTGGCATCAAAGGAAAGATCATCTTTATCGTCAGCGACGACAGCACCACTTTCACCGCTGCCGACGCCTGCATCCGCGCCATCGCCCCCATCATCGCCTAAACCACCGCAAAGGGGACAGGCATCTTTGTAGTGGTTTTCATTCGTGGTACCATGGTTCATATCGTTGTTTAAACGACTAAGGGAGTAGACACCATGGAAGAGGCCTATCGTCAAGCACGCAAGCGCGGCGAGCAGGGACGCCGTCGCGCCATTAGCCAAAGCGAGCATCCATACCTTACGGACCTCGATAGCTTGGTTGCTCAGCTCCCCTTAGGTCAGCGAGTGAGCGTCGGCCTGCGGGATATTCCGCTCGAAATGGTCGTCGGCACGGTCACCAAGGGCCGTCAGTCCGCCTTTTCGTGTAACTTTATGCCCCTGCTTCCGTTTAGCACCGAGTTCGCCCGCAAGTGGTCCAACCTCTACGACATCCAGGTAACCGAGGGCTATCGCGACCCCATCATCGTCACCGAGTTCATGCATCGGTTCTATGTCCAGGAAGGCAACAAACGCGTCAGTGTCCTCAAATTCCTAGACGCCCCGACGGTTTCGGCCAAGGTCACCCGTCTCTACCCCGGCACATGGGATTCCGTCGAAAGCCGCCTGTACGGCGAGTTCTGCGCGTTTTGGCGCGTCTGCCCCCTATACGAGATCGAGTTCTCGCGTGAGGGAAGCTACGAGACGCTCGCCAAGATGCTCGGTCAGAACCTTATCGAAAAATGGCCGCAGAAAAAGGTCGACTACCTGCGCCACACTTTCCTGCTCTTTAAGCGTGCCTACCTTCGCGCAGGCGGCGATCACCTGGACATTACGCCCGCCGACGCCATGCTCGTCTACCTCAATGTGTACAACCAGGACCGCCTACTGGATACGCCGACGGATATCGTCGTAAACCGCCTGTGCAAGATCTGGCGCGAGCTGGTCATTGCCGGCAAAAATGACGAGGACAAGGTCGATCTTGTCGAAGCGCCGAGCGTCGATGAGGAAGAGGCACCCGCCAAGCCCACCTCCGGCGTGCTCAACTTCTTTATGGGCAAGACCGTCTACTCGACGGCCAACCCCCTGCGCATCGCCTTTATCCATGAGTTCCCCTGTGCGACGTCGAGCTGGGACAGCCTGCACGACCAAGGGCGTCAGTATCTCGATGAGCACTTTGGCGGTATCGTGCGCACCGAGGCGTTCGAGGACTGTCACGATCCGGATGTGTTCTACGCCGCCGTGGAAACGGCTGTCAAACATGGAGCAAACGTCATCTTCTCGACCTCGCACCGCCTGATGGAATACACGCTCAGGGCTGCCGTTGAGTATCCCCGGGTTCGGTTCCTCAACTGCTCTATCGGCCTTCCCCATCAAAGCGTCCGTTCGTACTTTGGCAAGATGTACGAGGCCAAGTTTCTGCTGGGCGCCCTTGCGGCCAGCATGGCGGACAACCACCGCATCGGTTACCACGCGTCGGTCTTCGCCTCGGGCGCACTCAGCGAGATCAACGCCTTTGCGATTGGCGCCTCGCTGCTCGACCCCCGCGCGCAAATTATCCTCACCTGGGGCGATGTGCCCGCCGGCGGTCTTACCGAGGCCATGTGCCGCGAAGGCGTGAGCGTCATGACCGGCGCTGACATGTCAAAGTCGCTCGAAGACCCAACGGCCTACGGGCTTCACCGCTTGGTCGACGGCAAAGTCACCGGCATCGCCATGCCCGTATGGAACTGGGGCCGTTACTACGAGCTCATCGTTCGCAGCCTTCTGCACGGCACGTGGGACGAGACCAGCGATGACAACCAAGTGCGCGCCGTCAACTACTGGTACGGCATGAGCTCCGGCGTTATCGACATCCGTTACGCTCCGGGCCTACCCTACCAAACGCGCAAACTCGTGCAGTTGCTCCGCAACGGCATTGTTGTGGGATCCATCAACCCCTTTGGCGGCGAGCTCCACAGCCAGAACGGCGTGGTACAGATCGAAGGCTTCCCTCCGTTGCCGAGCACGCAGATTGTCGAGATGAATTGGCTGGCGGACAACGTGGTGGGCACCATTCCGCAGCTCGACGATGAGCCGAAAGTCCCTGCCCTATGAAAATCCTTGCCATAGCCGATACCGAAGAACGATGCCTTTGGGAGTGCTTTCGCAAGGAACGCTTTGAGGGAGTCGACCTGATTTTGTCCGCCGGCGATCTGGACCCGGACTATCTTGAGTTTTTGGTTACGGTCATCAACAAACCGCTCATCTACGTGCGCGGCAATCACGATGACCGCTACGCACGTCATGCACCGGGTGGATGTATCTGCGTAGAGGACAGCGTGTACACGTACCGAGGGATTCGCATTGCGGGCCTTGGCGGATCCATGCGTTATCGCGACGGCGCCAACATGTACACCGAACGCGAGATGTCCAAGCGCATGCGTAAGCTGTCGCGTAAGGTTAGGATGGTCGGCGGGTGCGACATTCTGCTTACCCATGCACCCGCCGCCGGCATGGGTGATCTGGACGATCTGCCGCATCGAGGATTCGAGTGTTTTAACACAGCACTCGAATCCTGGAATCCCGACTACATGGTGCACGGGCATGTGCACCAATGCTATGGTCGCGACTTTCAACGCGAGCGGCAGCATGTGTGTGGAACGACGATCATCAACGCCTGCGGCTATACGCAGTTTGAGCTCGACCAGACGCGCTACCCCATCC
>CAJMRZ010000191.1 GCA_905215945.1 uncultured bacterium
AAAAATGTCATCGCCATCGTATGCGGCATCTCCGCCGGTACCGGTGCGGGCGACAACACGCTTGCCCTCATCATGACGCGCGGCCTGGCAGAGATCAGCCGTCTGGTGCACGCCCGCGGCGGTCAAGCTATGACCTGCATGGGACTTGCCGGCATGGGCGACCTCATTGCCACCTGCACCTCGGAGCACTCGCGCAACCGCACCTTTGGCTACGAGTTTGCCAACGGCGTGTCGCTCGACGAGTATCAGACGCGCACGCATATGGTGGTCGAGGGCGCCGTCGCGGCC
This sequence comes from uncultured bacterium, assembly GCA_905215945.1. Classification (GTDB taxonomy): domain Bacteria; phylum Actinomycetota; class Coriobacteriia; order Coriobacteriales; family Coriobacteriaceae; genus Collinsella. The sequence goes on from CAJMRZ010000191.1 coordinate 289, forward strand.
CGCAGCGTCAGCGAGCTTGCCCGTTCGCTGGGCGTAGACATTCCGCTCACCTTTGCCGTGGAGCAAACGCTCTACAACGGTGTTACTTTGGATAGGGCGCTCGAGATTCTTACCGATCGCGTCCCTTCTCAAGAGTTCTACGGACTCACCGACTAGCGCAGAAAGGCTACTACCATGGGTTCCATCAAAATCGCTCCGTCCGTCCTTTCGGCCGACATGGCCAACCTCAAGGGCGAGCTCGACAAAATCTCCGGCGCCGACTACGTGCACTTCGACGTTATGGACGGTCACTTTACCGGCAACCTCACCTTTGGCGTTGACATCCTTAAGGCCGTCAAGCGCTCCACCGATGTACCGGTCGACGCGCACCTCATGGTGTCGAACCCCGACGAGACGGTCGATTGGTATGCCGACGCCGGTGCCGACATGATCACCGTGCACTACGAGGCTTCCACGCACCTGCACCGCACGCTCACGCATCTGCAGCAGCGCGGCGTCAAGGCCGGCGTGGTGCTCAACCCCGCCACCCCCGTGTGCGTGCTCGAGAGCATCATCGACGTTGTCGACATGGTGCTGCTGATGAGCGTGAACCCTGGCTTTGGCGGCCAGAGCTTTATCCCTGGTACAATCGCCAAACTGCACGAGCTTACGGCCATGTGCGAGCGACATGGCGTGTCGCCCATGATCGAGGTCGACGGCGGCATCTCTTCCAAAAACATCGCCGAGGTCGTCAAGGCCGGCGCAAATGTCCTGGTGGCCGGTTCCGCCGTATTTAAGTCCGAAGATCCCGCCGCCGAGGTTGCGCTGCTGCAGAAGCTGGGCAACGAGGCTGCACAGGAGGCATAAACCCTTATGACCGCAGGTCAAAACCGCATACCCGTGAATCTTGACTACGCCGCCTCGACGCCCATGCGCGCCGAGGCGCGCCTTGCGCAGCGTGAGTACGACGATAGCGAGCTAGCGGGCGTCAACCCCAACTCGCTGCACTCGCTCGGCCGCAAGGCTGCCGCGCGTCTGGAGGTTGCACGTCGCGAGATCGCCCGCAGCTTTGGCGCGCGCGTTCGCCCGTCTGAGATTGTTCTGACCAACGGCGGCACCGAAGCCAACCAGCTGGCGCTACTCGGTCTTGCCGAGGGTGCACGTCAGCGCGACCGTAAGCGTAACCGCGTGATCGTATCTGCCATCGAGCACGATTCGATTCTGGACAACCTGCCGCTGCTGCGTGCCGCAGGCTTTAGCGTCGACCTGGTGCAGCCCTGCCGCATGGGCTACATTGAGCCTGCCACGCTTGTCGAGCTACTAGGCGACGACGTGGCGCTCGTAAGCATTATGGTCGCCAACAACGAGACCGGCGTGGTGCAGCCCATCCGCGAGCTTGCCGCTGCTGCACATGCCGCCGGCGCCCTGTTCCACACCGATGCCATCCAGGGCTATCTGCATATTCCGCTCGATGTCACCGAGCTGGGCGTCGATGCTATGACCGTTGCCGCGCACAAGATCGGCGGCCCCGTGGCATCCGGCGCGCTCTATCTTAAGAACCGCACGCCGCTGCGCCCGCGCATCTTTGGCGGCGGACAGGAAGCCGGACGTCGCGCCGGCACGCAGGATCTGCGCACGCAGCTCGCCTTTGCCGCTGCCGCCCGCACGCTGACGCTCCATGTGGCCGAGGAGCGCGAGAAGCTGCAAGCCCTTTCCGACAAGCTCTACGCCAAGCTTACGGCCCATCCGCGCATTCACGCCACCATGGGCGACTATGCGCATGCCGACCGTCTGCCCGGCATGGTATCGATCTACATTGACGGCATGGACTCCGAGGAGCTCATCATCAAGCTCGACGCCGCCGGCTTTGAGGTATCGGCCGGTTCTGCCTGCTCGAGCGGCAGCATGGACCCGAGCCATGTTCTCAGCGCCATGGGCATTGGTCGCGAGCAGGCATTGGGCGCTCTGCGTATCTCGTTTGATGACCGTGTGAACCCTGCCGACCTGGACGACTTTGCCCAGACGCTGCTCTCGATCGTGGGTGCCGCATGATCGTCGCCGAGTTTGAACGTGCGCTGCTGGCGCGCTACCCCAAGGCGGACGCCGAGGGCTGGGATCACGTAGGTCTCTCCGTTGGCGATCCCGCTGCCGAGATTACCGGCGTTGCCTGCGCGCTCGATGCCACCGAGGCAAATGTTCGCCGTGCACAAGAAGCCGGTGCCAACGTTCTGCTGACGCATCATCCCATATACATCAAGGCGCCCGAGGCGTTTTGCCCAGCTGATGCCGCACGCCCCCAGTGCAGCGCGGCACTCTATGAGGCGGCCCGTTGCGGCGTGAGCATCATATCGCTCCACACCAACCTGGACCGCTCGCACGAAGCCCGTGTCTGCCTGAGCGAGCTGCTGGGTGCCGCACCCGTGAGCTCACTGGAGCACGTGGACGACCCCGAGGCAACCGGCCTGGGCGCGCTTGCAACGCTCAACGACCCGTACACGCTGCGCGATCTTGCCACCCGTGCTGCCACGGCCTTCGGCAGCGACCCGCGTGTGTGGGGCGAAGCCGATCGCCCGTGCCGCACCGTCGCCATTTTGGGCGGCTCCCTGGGCGACTTTGGAGAGCTCGCCATCGCCGCGAGCGCGGACGTTGTCGTGACGGGCGAGGCGGGATACCACGTGGCGCAAGACCTTGCCTTGCGCGGGCTGTCGGTGATCTTGCTCGGCCACGACCGCTCCGAGGAACCGTTCGTTGATATATTGATGAACTCTGCAGTTGACGCCGGGGTCGACCCCCGTCATGCGATTAAAATACTGAACCCTTGCCAATGGTGGACTGTGACAAAAGGAGAGAACTTATGAGCGCCGGCGCTACGCTACTCAAGCTGCAACAGATCGATTTGGAGCTCGCCCGTAACAAGAGCGAACTTGCCAATATGCCGGAGCTCAAGGAGCTCGCTTCCAAGCGCAAGACCTATGTGAAGCTCAAGTCCGAGATGACCAAGCTCTACGCCCAGCGCAAGGATCTGGACATTGAGCTCGACGATCTCAACACCACCGAGATTCAGACTAACAACGCCATCGAGGCTGCCAAGAAGCGCCACGTCGACGGCTCCGACTACCGCGAGGTTCAGGACCTGGAGAACGAGCTCGCCACCCTGGCCAAGCGTCTGGACAAGATCGAGCACACCCGCAAGGACGTCGTTGTCGCCCATAAGGAGGCGCTCGACCGCGAGGCTCGCGCGCAGGCTATCATCGCCAAGTTCGAGGAGGGCGTGAAGGCCGCACTCGAATCGAAGGCCGAGATCGTCGTGGTCTGCGCGTCGGACGACGACTACGCCGAGGCCGCACCGAAGGTCAAGGAGCTGCTCGGCGGCAAGGCGATCCTTGTCGTGGC
>CAJMRZ010000192.1 GCA_905215945.1 uncultured bacterium
CTGCGGAAGCGCACGCCGCCGTTGGCGAGCACCGCATGGGCGTCGTCGCGCTCCTTCCAGCTGGGGAAGGTGACGGTAAAGCTGCTCTTGTTTCCCTCGGGCTCCAGCACGGTGTGCTCGGGCAGCTGGTCCTCGACGGCGTCGAAGGCCTCGCGGAACTTGTTCTGAATATAGAGCTGTGCCGGCAGCAGCCACTCCTCCATGGTCTTGGAGACCACGGAACGAACCTGCGGGTTCTGGGCTAGCTTGGCGGTGTAGGTCTTCATAAAGTCGAGGTAGGCCGGCAGGTCGAAGTAGAGGTTGTCTACCGGGCGCAGCTCGGGCACCTCGCCGGTGAGCTGACTCTTGGGTGCGATGAGCTCCTCGGGCTCAAACTGGTGACCCAGGTCGCACTCGTCGGCATAAGCCTTCTCGGACTTGCAGCCCTGGATGGGGCAGCGGCCGATCACTTGGCGGCCGTTGAGGAACGTGCCGGCCTTGGCGTCGTAGAACTGCAGCGTGGAGCGCTTGGAGATGGTGCCCTGCTCGTGCAGGCGCTCGATAATCTCAGCGGTTACCTCGTTGTGGATCTGGGCCGCCGGCTCAAGGCCCGAGCCGCCGTAGATATCGCAGCTGATGTTGTAGTTGTTGAGGGTCGCTGCTTGGCGGGAGTGATTGGACTCGACGTACTCGTTAATGGACTTGTCGTAGCCCTCGTTCTCCTTGAGCTTGCGGTAGCTCTCCATGATGGGCGAGCCGTAGCAGTCGGTGCCCGAGGTGAAGATGACGTTCTCGCGGCCCAGACGGTCGCGCAGGAAGCGGGCGAAGAAGTCGGCCGGGACAAAGACGCCGCCGACGTGGCCAAAGTGAAGGCCCTTGTTGCCGTAGGGCTCGCCGGCGGTAACGATGGCGCGGCGAGGCCAGCTGGGACGGTCGTTCATGGAGTATTTGGATGCCATGGGACTCCTTCGCATATGGTGAGGGCGCGGCCGGGCGCGGGGCTCGGCGGCGCGGTGGTCAATTCGTGCATATCGTTCGACATTATCGCACATGCGGGCGGGTGCGTGGCAGGGGCGCTATCCTAAGATGCTATGAATGAGATTTCCAACATACATGCGTTTGAAGACGAGGATTTTCTGCACGCTTGCTTCGTGTGGGGGATGGTCGTAGTCGGCGTGTTTGCCGTGTGCCTGGTGCCGGTGTTTATGCTGCTGGGCGGACCCGCGGACCTGGATGCGGCTGACGCGGGCGGTTGGACGGCGGTCGTGGGCTGGATAGTCGGCTTGGCTGCGATCTCAATGGCGTCGTTCGCCGTGCACGAGCTGGTGCACGGTGTGTTTTTTAAGCTGCTGGCGCCTGCGGGCGCGAAGGTGACCTTTGGGGCGAATCGCGAGACAGCGATGATCTATGCCTGCGCCGAAGGCGTTGTGTATTCTCGCCGGCGGTACGTGGCGGTTTGCCTGGCGCCGACGGTTGTTGTGACGGCAACGCTTGCCCTGGGGTTTGCGTTTTCGGGCTATCCGCTGCTGTGCTACCTGGCGGCCGGCTTGCATTTGTCGGGCTGTGTGGGCGACTGGTATTACGTGCGGACCATTTTGCGCGACCGCCGCATTGTCGCCTGCGAGGATACGTCCTTTGGCGTGCGCTTTTTCGGGTGAGGAGATGTTGATGAAGCCGTTGTTGTTGCACGCTTGCTGCGCGCCGTGCTCGCTTGAGCCGGTCCGCCTGCTGCGCGAGGAAGGGTTTGAGCCCACGATTTGCTGGACCAACCCCAATATTCAGCCGCACGATGAATGGCAGCGTCGCCTGGACGAGCTGCGCCGGTGGTGTGCCGATGGCGACATCGAGCTTATCGAGGCGGGGGAGGACCGTGAGCGTTGGGAGGCCGGCGTGGCCCCGCTGGGCGCCGATCGAGCCCGTCGCTGTCGCGCATGCTATGCCCTGCGCCTGGCCGAGGCATGCCGAGTGGCCCAGGAGCGCGGGTTTGAGTTTGTGGGTACGACGCTCGCCGTCTCGCCGTATCAGCTGTTCGACACCTGCAATGATGTGTTGGAGCGTCTGGCTGCCGCCCGCGGTCTCACTCCGGTGATTCGCGATTTTCGTCCGTATTACCCCGAGGCGACACGCCGTTCGCGCGAGCTGGGCATGTATCGGCAGAACTACTGTGGTTGCCGCTTCTCGGCTGTCGAGGCGGCCATGGACCGCGCCCGCATCCGCGACGAGCGCAAAGCGTCCAAAAAGTAGTTCTTTTGAGCTGGCAGCCTGCTAGGATGTAGAGCGGACTATAGCTATATAAGGAGTATCCGACGTGTCTATGCGTACCGATGATTTTGACTACAACCTTCCCGAGGAACTGATTGCCCAAGCTCCTGCCGAGCCGCGCGACTCCTGCCGCCTGCTGGTGGTGGATCGCAAGGGCTCCCAGGCGGGAACGCCGCTGGAGCACGGCGGTACCGTTGAGCACCGCATCTTCCGCGACATCATCGACTATATCGAGCCTGGCGATGTGCTCGTCATCAACAAGACGCGCGTGATGCCGGCCCGCCTGATCGGTCGCAAGGAGGGCTCGGGCGGCGTGGTCGAGACGCTGCTGCTCAAGCGCCGCGAAGATGTTGACCCGCTGGGCCACGTTTGGGAGTGCCTGGTCAAGCCGGGTAAGCGCCTGAAGCCCGGTGCTCAGATTGAGTATCGTGCGGGCGGCGCCCATGCGCCCGAGGGGGCTCCCGTGGTGCTGACGGCCGAGGTCATCGACTTTGTCACCGATAGCCGCGGCGGCCGCCTGGGGCGTTTTGAGCCGGCCGGTTGCAATGCCGCCGGCGAGCCGCGCACGCTCGACGAGGCCATCCATGCTGCCGGCCACGTGCCGCTGCCGCCCTACATTACCGATTACGAGGGCGATCCCGAGAAGTACCAGACCGTCTACGCCATGAAAGAGGAACACTCGGCTGCAGCTCCCACGGCGGGTCTGCACTTTACTTCCGAGCTCATGGCCGCTATCGAGGCCAAGGGTGCGAAGTTTGCCGCCGTCGAGCTCGAGGTGGGCATCGATACCTTCCGCTTGGTGGAGGAGGACGACCCCACGCAGCACGTCATGCACACCGAGCGCTACCACGTGTCGCAGGAAGTTGTCGACGCCGTGCATAAGGCGAAAGCCGAGGGTCATCGTGTGATCGCCGTCGGCACTACCGCGGTGCGCTCGCTCGAGAGCGCGTTTGACGCGGACGCGCCGGTGTCCGATCCGGCCGTGACGGCGCGCTATTTTGAAGGCCGCGAGGACGGGGCCGATACGCTTGGCCGCGGTGACATCGTGGTGCGCGAGAACGCCACGACGCAGCTTTACCTCATGCCCGGCTCGACCTATCACGTGGTCGACGCGCTGATCACGAACTTCCACGTGCCGCGCTCCACGCTCATGATGCTCGTAAGCGCGCTTGCCACCCGCGACCAGATCATGGATGCCTACGCCGCTGCCATCGAAGAACGTTATCGCTTCTTCAGCTTTGGCGACGCGATGCTCATTTGTTAGTTACGCGGTTCTACGAACCGCGTAACCAGTTGACGCTGCAAACCCGCCAGAGCGGCAATCTGCCTTTCAACTTCGGCGGCATGACCAGAAGGTCAATGCCGCCTTGTTTCAAGGCACCTTGCTCGCTCTGGCGGGCTTTCGCTGTCG
>CAJMRZ010000193.1 GCA_905215945.1 uncultured bacterium
TTGCCGCCGATACGACCGCCGCTGCGCGCGCAATCGCCGACCTCAAGGTACAGCCCCGTCCCGTAACGCTTGTCTACGAAGCCTCTCCCGTCATGGATATCATCCTCGGCGCCGCAAAAGAGGGCGCTTCACTCTATGCCGTCACCGACCCCGCCGGCATTACGCACCGCGTGTGGGAGGTCAAGCGCGAGGACGCCGTCGGGGCCATCCGCGCCATGCTCGACCAGGCGCCGGAGCCGGCACTGGCCGACGACCCTGCCTACGCTGGCGCACTAGTCGGGGTATCACAGCTCCTGGCCGATGAGGCCCGTTCCGCCGGAACGTACACCGGCAAGGAGCCGTTCAACTTTACCGTTGCCGTGCTCTTCCCCGCCGCGCAGGTCGCCAGCGGCGCGCCGCGAGTTCCGACGGGTTTGCTCACGCACCAGGTCGCGCGGTTCTAGCAAGACCAGACCGTCCAGCACAAAAATCGGCAGCCCAACAAACAGGGGGCGGAGATGCAGCAGGTACATGCATCTCCGCCCCTTTTGCGTCGAGAAGTTATGCCAGCGACCCGTGCCGCCACGCTCGCGTTATCCCCGTTGCGGGCCTGCTGCCGCCACAAGTGGTTCAAGCCCCAGCTCGCGCGCGTAGTCTTCCTGCGTAAAGACTTCGACCAGTTCAAACGTATCGGCCGCATCGTCAAACGCAAAATGCAGCACTGAGCAGTTGCCCGGCACGCGTTCGCGCTCGTCGGCCGCCGCGCCCTTCACGTGGTCCATGAACTCCTTGATGGCCGATCCGTGGCTCACCGCGAGGACGCACTCGTGGTCCGGGCGTCGCATAAGATCGGTCAACGTCGCCACCATGCGCTCGCGCACCTGCATCTGGCCCTCGCCGCCAAACTGACGATAGAAATCGCGCCACGGGCGCTCGGGCATAAGCATCACGCGCTCGGCCTCAAAGTCGCCAAAGAACCACTCACGCAGACCGTCCAGGCGCTCGTACGCCAAGCCCGGCCACAAGTTGGCGATAGTCTGCTCGGTGCGATGAAGCGTAGAGGTGTAGACGTGGTCGGGCCCAATGCCGCGTGCGCGCAAAAACATGCCGGCGCGCGCCGCCTGGTCGCAACCCAGCTGCGTGAGCGGCGAGTCACTCCAACCCTGAATGATGAGCTTAAGGTTGAATATTGTCTGCCCATGACGAACCAGATACAGGTCTTTATTCATAGGGGTCCTTTCGTTCGTTACCAATCAAGGAGCGAAAACGCCCCGTCGCAATAGCCAAAATGAAGCACGGCTCCGTTGTCGGGTAGCTCTCCCCTGCCAGTCACATACTCAAGAAACTCCTGGCAGGAAGAGCCGTGGGAGACTGCCAGCACACAGTCGTGCTGCGGCCTGGCCATGATGTGGGACAGCGCCGCGACCATGCGCGACTGGAGCTCGCCTTCAGACTCGCCACCAAAGGCCACCGGATAATCACCCCAGGGCTGCGGCGGCATCTCGCGATTTGATGTGCACTCCAGCGAGCCAAAATGCCACTCACGCAGGTCATCGACCAGCTCAATGGAACGGCCCTCGCCAACGATAAGCTCAGCCGTACGCCGCGCCCGGCCCAACGGGGAGGAATACACACGGTCAAAGGTCACGCCACGCGCCTCAAACGCCGCGCGCGTCGCCAGCGCCTGCTCGCGCCCGCGCGCCGTAAGCGGCGAATCGTGCCAGCCCTGCAAAATGCTCTGCACATTGAGCTCAGTCTGCCCATGCCGCACCAAATACAAATCTGCCACACGCCCTCCTCTCGCACCACCGCAAAGGGGACAGGTACCTTTGTGGTGGTTTACCGCCGGATCACACCGCGGTGACGCTCAACTACACCAGCACGTCGGCGAGCGAACGCTTGGGTACGTGGTGCACCCGCGCCTCGTCGCGCCAATAATTGATGGAGCCGTCGGGGTTGGAATCGATCGCATCGATCACCTGCGTTTCGGCCGGAACGCCAAACGCCATGATCAGCTTGAGCTCATACTTGTCGTTATCGAGCCCCATGGCATCGATCGCGTGGGGCGTAAAGGCCTTGAACATGCAGGCAGCCACCTCGGGCGTGGCGCTGCGGGCGGCGAGCATCATCGTCTGCGCGGCAATGCCCGTGTCGACCTCGGTAATGGGAGCGGCGGGCTTGCCCGGAACGGCGCGCTCGGCAAGAATCGCGATGTAGCCGGTCGGGCGCTCGCCCTCGGCAGGACCCGGCCAATCCTTGAGCGCACCGGCCCATGCAAGCTCGTCAAACACGCGAGCGCAGTCCTCGGAACCGCTCACCACATGAAAACGAAGACGCTGAGCATTGGCACCACAGGGAGCCAGGTGCGCAAGTTCCGCCAGCTCGAGCAAAAACTCGCGCGGCACGCGCATGGACTCGTCAAAACGGCGGCACGTACGGGCACGACGGACCAGCGCATCAAACGCTTCCAGACCGAGCTTTTCGCAACCCTGCTTTGCCATCGACTCAGCGCCTACCGGCGCCGCGGGAACTGTTTCGTTCATAGGGACCCCCAATACAAGCCAATTGTCCTTAGGAAAATCTAACCTAAAACGTAGGCAATAACGAACAGGGCTGCAATGTTCTACACCTGTTGAATAGAAAATCGCGACGTGGGGAACAACGGAAACAATTCGGGACCTTTGGGTTACGTTTCGCCCTCCCCGACCCATACGCCAGCGCCTTTAGGCGATACTGGTTGTAACGATCAAGGCTTACGCCGCACGGAAAGGAGACATCATGGGCATCTTTAAGAACGATGACAAGCAATCGAGCGCGTTTGGATTTGACGAGAAAAGCATGGCAGGCAAGGCCGTCAAGGCCGTGCGCTGGATTTACGCCATCACGGGCGTCTTGGCGCTCGTCGCCGGCATCGCACTGCTGTTTGCGCCCGCCAAGTCCCTCGTCTTCCTAACGACCGTCTTGGGCTTCTACTTTGTGATCACGGCCGCGATCAGGCTGTTTACCGCTGTTTTCGAGCCGCTGCTGCCCACCGGCTGGCGCGTGACGAGCATCATCTCCAACCTACTCATTATCTTGGGCGGCGTCATAATCCTGCGCAACCAGGCCTTCTCGACCGCGACGCTCACCACGATGGTGGTTATCGTGGCCGGCTTTGGCTGGATTGTCGAAGGTGTCATGTCCATTCTGGAGTCCGAGCTTTCGTCCAACCGTGCCCTCGCCATCCTGAGCGGCGCACTCTCCATCATCGCCGGCATGTTCGTGTTTATCTATCCGCTGTGGTCGGCCAAGATGCTCGTTATCTTTAGCGGCGCCGCGCTGCTGGTGTTTGGCGTAACGCTGATTGTTCGCGCTATTCAATTTGGCAAACTGGTGCACTAGATGCCGCGAACGCTCTTTATTGATGCCGACGCCTGCCCGGTCACGCGCGAGTCGATTGACTGCGCGCGGCGGGCGGGCGTCGCCGTTGTTATCGCCGGCAACAGCACGCAAAACCTGGAACGGCACATTCGCCGCGACGACCCGCGCGATGCCGAGCACGCGCGACGCGGCTTTTGGGTCACGACGCTCGATGTGAGCGTGGGCGCCGACAGCGCCGACTTTGCCATTGTCGAACGCCTGCAGGCGGGCGACGTGGTCGTGACGCAGGACATTGGCTT
>CAJMRZ010000194.1 GCA_905215945.1 uncultured bacterium
TAGCGCACCTGCCAAAAAGGGACAGGTTTATTTTGGCAGGTCGTTACAATAGGTAGGACCGATACGAATGGGGGCCTTATGATTAAACTTGTGCTGACCGATATGGACGATACACTGATTCCAGCCGGGCATGACGGCGCCAGCGACTGCGCCATTGAGGGTGTTCATGCCATGCAGGCGGCGGGTCTGCACTTTGGGCCGGTTTCGGGTCGTCAGCCGTCCGCGATGGGCTGGATGTTCAAAAACCGTTCCGAGTGTTTTTCGACCGGTGCGTTCTGTAACGGCCAGGTGATGTTTGTCGACGGCGAAGTAGTCGCTTCGCGCGCAATCGACAACGATGCTCTGATGCGTTTGGCTGACTATCTGGAGCAAGAGACCGACGATACATTTCTAAAAGTCTACAGCCTGGGCGATGACTTTTGGGGCAACGATGCCTATTGCGTGACGAGCAATCCCGAGCGCGTGCGTCGCGCTATGGAGTCGGGCGGCAATGCGTGGCTCAAAGGCGAAGAGGCCCCGTGTCGTCCCGTCGTCGATGGCGCGCCGGTGTTTAAGGCGAATATCTGGAGTGCCCGTTCGCGTGAGGAGCTCGCGGAGCTACGCGAGCGCGTTGCCGTTGAGGTGCCGGAACTCTCGCTTGTGTTTCCCAACAACCGAGTGCGCCTGTTCGACATCCTTCCGGATGGTTGGGACAAGGGCTGCGCTGCGCTGGAGCTGGCGCGCGCCTTGGGCCTGACGCCCGACGAGGTGGCCGTATTTGGCGATTCCGATAACGACCTGCCCATGATCGGTGCCGTCCCCAACTCCGTTGCAGTCGCCAATGCCAACGAGGCCGTCACGGCTGCCGCGCGCTGGCATATCGGCGCCGCGGCAGATGATGCGGTCGCCGGGGCTCTGCATCAGATTGCCGCCTGCGCCGCGACGGGGGAGATGCCGCCGTTTATGCGTCAGGAGGGTGCAGCCGACGCGAATTTCGCGAACAGCTAAGGAGACAGCCATGAAGCTCCAGCAGCTCAGATATGTCGTCAAAGTTGCCGAATGCGGCAGCATTACCGAGGCCTCGCGCCGTCTCTTTGTGTCGCAGCCTTCGATTACCGCGTCGATTCGCGATCTCGAAAACGAGATGGGTGTGCACATCTTTGAGCGCACCAACAAGGGCGTCATTGTGTCCGAGGAAGGCGAGACCTTCTTGGGCTATGCGCGCCAGGTACTCGACCAGGCCGACCTGCTCGAGGGCAAGTACAAGGGCGCATCCGAGCAGGTGCCGCACTTTAGTGTGAGCTGCCAGCATTATTCCTTTGCCGTCAACGCGTTTGTCGACGTGATCCGCGAGTTCGATGCCGCGCGTTACGACTTCACCCTGCGCGAGGAGCAGACTCACGAGATTATCGAGGATGTCGCGCATATGAAAAGCGAACTGGGCATCCTGTACTTATCCGAGCATAACCGCGAGGTCATCGAGCGCATGCTGGTGGCCAACGAGCTCGTGTTCGAAGGACTCTTCTGCGCCACGCCGCATGTCTTCGTCTGCGCCGACCATCCGCTGGCGGACCGCTCCAGCGTGACGCTCGAGGATCTGGAAGACTACCCGTTCCTGTCCTACGAGCAGGGCAGCTACAACTCGTTTTATTATTCCGAGGAGCTGACCTCGACGTTCGAGCGTCGCAAAAATATCCGCGTGCGCGACCGTGCGACGTTGTTCAATTTGGCCATGGGCCTCAACGGCTACACGGTATGCTCGGGCGTGATCAGCCACGAGCTCAACGGCCCCGGCATTATCTCGATTCCGCTCGACGTGGACGAGTACATGGAGATTGGCATCATCACGCGCAAGAACACGACGCTTACGCGCTACGGTCGGGCCTATATCGACGCGATTCGTCAGCATATCTAGGGTGCTGTGCTCCGCACGGTTCAAGTCTCTTTATGGCAGTCCAGACTGATATAGGAAGCATCTATATCAAACTGTTATAAACGTATATTTTACGATGGTCATATGAGCGCTCATACTCTGTCCCAGTAAAGCAACCAATGCAAAGGGAGATATCTATGAGCACTTCGATTCAACCGAACGCGCCGTTTCGCGCCGATATCGTCGGCAGCTTTCTTCGTCCGCAGGCTGTAAAGGACGCCCGTGCCGCCTATGTCGCGGGTAAACTCGACGCTTCCGGCCTTAAGGCCGTCGAGGACGATGCCATTCGCGATTTGGTGGCCAAGCAGAAGGCCGCCGGCCTGCAGGTGATCACCGATGGCGAGTTCCGCCGCAGCTACTGGCACCTCGATTTTATGTGGGGCCTTAACGGCATTGAGCGCCGCACCTCACGCACGGGTTATATGTTCCATGACGAGGAGACGACGGCCGACACCGCCGTGGTTACCGGTCCCATTAGCGGCGAGAACCACCCGTTCGTCGAGCATTTTAAGTTCGTCAAGGCGCTTGAGGGGGAGGGCCAGGTCGCACGCCAGACCATTCCGGCGCCGATCCAGACGTTCTCTGAGGTCACGCTCGATCGCTGCGACGGCCAGCAGGAGAGCCTGCGCGCCGTCTACAAGACCGATGAGGAACTTGCCGACGCCATTGCGGCCGCTTATCGCACGGTGATCGCCGATCTGTACGCAGCAGGCTGCCGCAACATCCAGTTTGATGACTGCACCTGGGGCATCTACTGCGATACCGATTTTGTCGCCAAAACCGGCATGAGCCCGGTCGACCTGCAAAAGGTAAGCGAGCTGGGCGTGGCGCTCAACAACGCCGCCATCGAGGGCAAGCCCGACGATCTGGTCATCAACACGCACGTGTGCCGCGGCAACTATCACTCCACGTATGCCTTCGAGGGTGGTTACGATCCCATTGCACCGTACCTGTTTGCGCATGAGGATGTCGACGCGTTCTATCTGGAGTTCGACACGCCGCGCGCCGGTGGTTTTGAGCCGCTCAAGTACGTTGCCCCCGGCAAGAAGGTCGTGCTGGGCCTGGTGACCACCAAGGCGGCAGAGCTCGAGAACGAGGACGTTATCGTCGAGCGCATCCGCGAAGCTGCAAAGTATGTGCCGCTCGAGAACCTGTACCTGTCGCCCCAGTGCGGCTTTGCCAGCTGCGAGATTGGCAACAAGCTGACCGAGGACGAGCAATGGGCGAAGATCGCGCTGGTCAAGCGCATTGCCGAGCGCGTTTGGAAGTAACGCTAGCGTTTGCAGGTGGCGGCGCGTGCGAGGCATTGCGTATCGCGTACAATGGTTCGGATCGTATCGTTCGGGCAGGTAATCCGCTATGCTCGAGCGCCCTTCCATTTTGAAAGGACTCTCATGTCCCAGTCCTCGACGCCCGCCGCCAGCGATGCCATCTACGACGCATCGTCGCTCGGCCGCCCGCGCATGTTTTTGCTCGGTCTGCAGCACCTGTTTGCCATGTTTGGCGCCACCGTGCTGGTGCCCGTGCTCACCGGTCTCTCGGTTTCGGCAACGCTTTTGTTTGCCGGTTTGGGCACGCTGCTGTTCCACTTTCTGTGCAAGGGCAAGGTGCCCGCGTTCCTGGGTTCCAGCTTTGCCTACCTGGGCGGCTTTTCCATCGTGGCCCCCATGCTGGCAGACGCTGAC
>CAJMRZ010000195.1 GCA_905215945.1 uncultured bacterium
GGGTCGTTAGCTCAGTTGGTAGAGCAGGGGACTCTTAATCCCAAGGTCCAGGGTTCGACCCCCTGACGGCCCACCCAAAGATTGTTAAAGCGACTGGCTTAGGCTGGTCGCTTTTTTGTTAACTTCGCATGAGGTCGAACCCGAAAGGGCGCGGAGCTGAGAAATCTGCACCGTGATTCCCTTAGGGAAAACACGGCTAAAGCCCCGTAGGCGTGTTCTCCTTAGAGGAATCATGCTCACAGGGCTCGATGCATGTTGAAAAGTTGTGATCAAACTCAAAGTGAGAATCGATTTAGTCTGCTCGATAGTGTGATCCGAGACTTTCGGTTCGCTTACGCATGGCTTTGATCATTTCCTGTGCTAGTTGAATCTGCGATTGCAGGCGGGCGAGGGCTGCGACTTCGCTGTCCTGGGCTTTCTGTGTGCTCAAGGTCGTTGCCTCCGTCTTTAAGCCCTCAAGCTCGTGTAGTGCCTCGGATAGGCCCGTCTCGGTGCGGTTGATCATGCAATAGGTGCTCATCGTGTGCTTAAGGCCGTGTGTCAGGCGTTCGGCATCTGTTGCGGCTATGCCGTACTGGGGGAGGGCGATATCCGCCTTCAGGGCTGTCTCAGGCTCTTTCTGCGCTGCAAGGGCTGCCGATGTGCCTGCGATGCGCCCGAACACGATGCCGTTGGCGCTTGACAAGCCACCAATGCGGTCGGCGCCGTGCATGCCGCCTGTCGCCTCGCCGCAGGCATAGAGGCCCTCAACGCCCGTGTACGCGGTCTTGTCGATTTTGATGCCGCCATTGGCGGCGTGGGCATACATCGCCACACGCATCTCGTCGGTCGGCGCGATGCCGTGCTCGTCTTGGAGCCAGGTGGCAAAGGTCTGCACAAACTCGGGGACGTCCTCGCGGGGGAAGTCGTAGTGGAGTGCCAGGCCTTCGGCACCCGCTTGATCGATGGCAAGATCGATGGCGCTGGAAGCCAGGCGCGAAGTGAAGGGACCGTATCCGGAGCGCTGTTCAAGCAGATCGTCCAACTTTTCGTTGGCAATATCGACCGGCTGGTCGAACTTGACGTAACGCCAGGTCTTCTCGTTAAAGACCAGGTTGCGTTTGGGCTCAATGAAGCCGGGCATCATCTGCATGAACTCTATATTAGTAAGGGACGCACCGTGCGCCAGCGCGATGGCCTGCGAGGAACTGAGCACATCAGCCGACGTAAGGCTGCGCTCGAACAGGCCGCCTGTGCCACCGGCTGCGATGACCGTGGCCTTGGCAGCAAAGGGCACGATTCGATTTTCGGTAAGGTCGTAGAGTACGGTTCCGGTTATTCTGCCGTTCGTGTCCTCAAAAAGGTCGATAAGCTCATGGCGGGGGAGCAGGCGAATGCCGAGAGTCTCGATCTGGGCCGTACACGCGTCCTCAAGGGGCTTGCGGGTGAGGCCGCGCCACATTCGCGTCTTATGGTCAAAGCAGGGGATAAATTGCTTTTGCTGGGCGCTCTCGGCGCTTTGCGGATGCTGGAGTTCAACACCCAGATCCTGCTCGAGCCATTGGATGGCCTTAGGAATGCCGTGGACAAACGTCTGGACGAGCGTAGGGTCGGCAACGCCGCCGCCCACGGCCTGGATGGTGTCGATGAGGTCCTGCTCGTCGCCTTCGTCGACGGGGCCAATAAGGCCCAGGCCCCAGGTGCCCGGGAAAAAGCTAGATCCGCTCATGGTCTTGCCGGCGCTTGCCACAGTGACGGTTGCACCCGTGCGTGCCGCTTCGATGGCGGCACAAAGGCCCGCAATGCCAGATCCAATTACCAGTACATCAGTCGATTCCATCGGATTCCTTTCTCGTCCGGCGCATTGTCGCACGGGTGATCGGCAACGGGGCCGCAAAGACTCGGCAAATCGGTAAAGGGCAAATATGGCAGGTGGGCGTCATGGACGCTCTGACGCTCCATCTCATCACATCTCGTATTTCGTCCCAACTGATATATCGGCATTGGTGCCCTGCGACAGCGCAAACAAAAAGAGCCGCTACCCGAGTGGATAGCGGCTCCAAAGCTCAACTATATGAGCATCGCGCGGGCGCGATTAGGCCTTGAGGGCCTCCTCGACGGCGACAGCGCAGGCGACGGTGGCACCGACCATGGGGTTGTTGCCCATGCCGATGAGACCCATCATGTCGACGTGCGCAGGCACGGAGGAAGAACCGGCGAACTGGGCGTCGGAGTGCATACGGCCCATGGTGTCGGTCATGCCGTAAGAGGCAGGGCCGGCGCCCATGTTGTCCGGGTGCAGGGTACGGCCAGTGCCGCCACCAGAAGCGACGGAGAAGTACTTCTTGCCAGCCTCGAGGCGCTCCTTCTTGTAGGTGCCAGCGACGGGGTGCTGGAAGCGCGTGGGGTTGGTGGAGTTACCGGTGATCGAGATGTCGACGTTCTCGTGCCACATGATGGCAACGCCCTCGCGGACGTCGTCGGCGCCGTAGCAGTTGACGGCGGCGCGGGGACCATCGGAGTAGGGGATGGTCTCGACGACCTTGAGCTCGCCCGTGAAGTAGTCGAACTGGGTCTTCACGTAGGTGAAGCCGTTGATGCGGGCGATGATCTGAGCAGCGTCCTTGCCCAGACCATTGAGGATAACGCGCAGCGGCTTCTTGCGAGCCTTGTTGGCGTTCAGAGCCAGGCCGATAGCGCCCTCAGCGGCAGCGAAGGACTCGTGGCCAGCCAGGAAAGCGAAGCACTCGGTGTCGTCGGAGAGCAGCATTGCGCCCAGGTTGCCGTGGCCCAGACCGACCTTGCGGTCCTCGGCGACGGAGCCGGGAACGGTGAAGGCCTGGATGCCCTCGCCGATGATGGCGGCAGCCTCAGAAGCGGTTTTGGCGCCACGCTTAACAGCGAGAGCGCAACCGAGGGTGTAGGCCCACTCGGCGTTCTGGAAGGCGATGGACTGGGTGTTGTTGACGATCTCACGCGGGTTGAAGCCCTTGTCGGTGCAGATCTGCAGAGCTTCCTCGAGGGAGGCGATGCCGTTGTCGGCGAGGCACTTGTTGATCTTGTCAGCGCGGCGCTCGTAACCTTCGAACGTAACAGTCATAGTTATTTCCCTCCCTTTCTACTCGTGAACCGGGAACACGCTGGCGACGGAGTGAGTCTCCTCGTCGGTGCGCGGGTCGATGTACTTGGCAGCGTTCTCCCACTGACCATAGTGGCCCATAGCGCCAGCGATGGCCTCCTCGGGGGTCTTGCCGGCCTTGACAGCGTCGGTGAACTTGCCGAGGTTCAGGAACTCGAACGCGATGATTTCGTTCTTGTCGTTGAGAGCCATGCGGGTGACGTAGCCCTGAGCGAGCTCGAGGTAACGAGCACCCTTGGCCTTGGTGCCGAACATGGTGCCGACCTGAGAGCGAAGGCCCTTGCCGAGGTCGTCGAGGGAGGCGCCCACGGGCAGGCCGCCCTCGGAGAACGCGGTCTGGCTGCGGCCGTACACGATCTGCAGGAAGATCTCGCGCATGGCGACGTTGATGGCGTCGCAGACGAGGTCGGTGTTCAGAGCTTCCAGAATGGTCTTG
>CAJMRZ010000196.1 GCA_905215945.1 uncultured bacterium
AGTTGGTGGAATAGTTACCGCTTCTTCCGGTACTCTTTCCGAACGCAGGCCGATGGCGATGCCACCGTGTTCCGCGCCGGTCTGACCAACAACAAGATCGATTAGTCCCATTCCTCGATTTTGTTGAGCCGGGGGCCGCTCGTGTCCCCGGCACCCCCTGTTGACTTGGGGCCCGCGGTCGTTATCTCCCATGCTTCCTCAACGGTGGCGGGTCCTCGTCATGGTGCTCTGCATGTTCTAGCCACACGCGCATGGCGGAGCACATCTACTCATTGCGATCGTTTCATCTTTAGAAAGGACATTTCCATGGACGCTAAGTTTACCGAGCTCGTCGAGCAGCTGAACGGCCTCGATTTTAAGGGTATGTACGGCAGCGACTTCCTGCACACCTGGGATAAGACCACCGATGAGCTCAAGGCGCTCTACATCGTCGCCGACGCCCTGCGCGAGCTGCGTGAGAACAACGTTTCGTCCAAGATCTTCGACTCCGGTCTTGCCGTCTCGCTGTTCCGCGACAACTCCACCCGTACGCGCTTCTCCTTCTCTAAGGCCGCCAACCTGCTCGGCCTTGAGCTGCAGGACCTGGACGAGAAGAAGTCCCAGATCGCTCACGGCGAGACCGTCCGCGAGACCGCTACCATGATCTCCTTCATGGCCGACGTCATCGGCATCCGCGACGACATGTACATCGGCAAGGGCGACGCCTACATGGCCGAGGTCTCCGAGTCCGTACAGCAGGCCTACGAGGACGGCGTTCTGGATCACCGTCCCACGCTCATCTCCCTGCAGTCCGACTCCGATCACCCCACGCAGTCCTCTGCCGACATGCTCTACCTCATCAACGAGTTTGGCGGCCTTGAGAACCTCAAGGGCAAGAAGGTTGCCGTTACCTGGGCCTATTCGCCCTCTTACGGCAAGCCGCTGTCCTGCCCGCAGTCGCTGATCAGCCTGCTGCCCCGTTTTGGCATGGACGTCACCCTGGCTCACCCCGAGGGCTACGACCTCATGCCCGAGGTCGTCGAGCGCGCCAAGGGCTATGCCGCCGAGTCCGGCACCACCTTTAAGCAGGTCAGCACCATGGCCGAGGCCTTCGAAGGCGCCGACATTGTGATCCCCAAGAGCTGGGCTCCGTTTGCCGCCATGGAGAAGCGTACCAACCTGTACGCCGAGGGCGACGACGCCGGCATCGCTGCGCTCGAGAAGGAGCTGCTTGCCCAGAACGCCACCCATCAGGACTGGTGCTCCACGACCGAGCTCATGGAGAAGACTGCCAACGGCCAGGACACCATCTTTATGCACCCGCTGCCCGCCGACATCTCCGGTGTCTCCTGCGAGCACGGCGAGGTCAACGCCGACGTCTTCGACATGCACCGCGTGGGCATGTACAAGGAGGCCAGCTACAAGCCGTACGCCATCGCAGCCATGATGTTCCTGCAGAAGGTTGCCGATCCCGCCGCTACCCTCAAGGCCCTCGACGAGCGCAACACCGCCCGTTGGTTCCAGGCCTAAAGCCGGGTTGAGGTAAGCCATGTAAAGGGGGCGCTCTGCCAACCGGCGGGGTGCCCCTTTTTGCATCGCGGGCGTGCGGGATAAGCGCTTTCGATGTAGATGCCCGCGGCGCGAGTTATGGGTACGATGGTTTCAGGGGAGGTATCACCATGAAACTTGGATGCGTCATTATGGCTTCGGGCGAGGGCAAGCGGTTTGGCTCTAACAAGATGCTTGCCGATATCTATGGCGAGCCGCTGATTGCCCGGACCATCGATTCGGTTCCCCGGGGCTTTGACGTCGTGGTTTCGACGCGTTGGCCCGAGGTCGCTCAGATTTGCGAGGACAAGCATTGCCCGTGCGTGCTGCACGATGGCGAGCTGCGCAGCGAAAGCGTCCGTGCGGGCCTTTCGTGGGGAGTCGAACGCAACTGGAAAGGTTGCCTCTTTTTGCCGGGCGACCAGCCGCTCGTGAGTTCGGATTCTTTTGAGGCTATGGTTCGTGCATTTGACGAACGTGGCCGCAAGCATCCGGTGCGTCTTGCGTGCAACGGTGAGCCTTCGAGCCCGGTGCTCTTTCCGGCGGAACTGTTCGATGCGCTCATGCGTCTTGAGGGCAAGGACGGCGGCGGTTCGATCCTCAAGGACCGTATTGACGTGGTGCTGGTCGAGGCGCGTGCCTACGAGCTGTGGGACGTCGATACCGCCAAGGGACAGCGACGCATAACGGAGCATATCGCCGCCTGCTCGTATTTTGATCGCGTGGCCAACAGCATCAATCAATAAGGAGCAATTATGATCATCATCAAAAACGGCGCGCTCGTGACGCCCCAGGGGCTTCGCCGCGCCGATCTTGCCATGGATGGCGATAAGATCGTGCGGATCGCCGCGGCGATTGAGCCGGCCGAGGGCGATACCGTCGAGGACGCCGCGGGCTGCTGGGTGTTTCCCGGCTTTATCGACGGCCACACGCACATGCAGTGCTGGACTGGCATGGATTGGACAGCCGATAGCTTTGAGACCGGCACGCGCGCAGCTGCCTGCGGCGGCACGACGACCATCGTGGACTACGCGACGGCCGATCGCGGCGTGACCATGCCCGATGCCTTGGCCGAGTGGCATCGCCGCGCCGGCGGAACCTGCACGGCCAACTACGCCTTTCATATGGCACTCGCCGAGTGGAACGAGCGCAACCGCGCCGATCTTTCGGCCATGCGCGAGGCGGGCGTGTCGTCGTTTAAGACCTACTTTGCCTATGACCACCTGCGCTTGGACGATGCCGAGACACTCGAGGTGCTCGAGGAGCTCAAACATATTGGCGGCATACTGTGCGTGCATTGCGAGAACGGCACGCTGGTGAATGAACTGCAGAAGCGCGTGTACGAGCGAGGGATTCATGGACCCGAGGGCCATGCGCTCAGCCGTCCGGACGTGTGCGAGGCCGAGGCGGTGAGCCGTCTGCTGTATCTGGCGCACCTGGCCGGCGACGCCCCAGTCAACGTGGTGCACCTTTCGACCAAGCTGGGGCTCGAGGCCATCCGCGCCGCCAAAGCGCGCGGGCAGAAGAACATCTATGTCGAGACCTGCCCTCAGTATCTGATGCTCGACGATACTTGCTACTTGGAGCAGGGCGAGGACGGCTTTGCGGGTGCCAAGTATGTGATGAGCCCGCCGCTGCGCCATGCCGGTGACCGTGCCGCGCTACGCGAGGCGCTTGTGGCCGGCGAGATCGATACGATTGCGACCGATCATTGCAGCTTTAACCTGCACGGGCAAAAGGACCGCGGGCGCGACGATTTCCGCGCGATTCCCAACGGCGGGCCCGGCGTGGAACATCGTCCCGTCGCGATTGCCACGAGCTTTGAGGGCCAGCTGGGCCCCGAGGATCTGTGCCGCTTGATGAGCGAGAACCCGGCGCGCGTGTTTGGCATGTACCCGCGCAAGGGCTGTCTTGCCGAGGGCGCCGATGCCGATGTGTGCGTGTGGGATCCCAAAGCGCGCTGGACAATCAGTGCCGCGACACAGCATCAAGCT
>CAJMRZ010000197.1 GCA_905215945.1 uncultured bacterium
AAACGGCGGCAAAGGAGTCAAGCGCGCTCGAAGCCTTCGGCAGCGCGTTCTGCCCCAGATCGGTCTGAGCCTGACCGAGGTTAGCCGTACCGGTCTGAATTGCCGCGTTGAGTGTCTTGCTCGCGTTCGAGATTGCCTTAGCGTCGTTTGCCATGGCCCTCGACTGTGCAGAAAGGCCATCCTTAATGCTCTGCAGCTTCTGGTTTTGCTCGCGAAGCGAATTGATGGTCGACGCGATGAGCGCATCGGCGTTCTCCGATCCCGTCGACGTATCGTTAACGAGAATCTGCAGGCGCTCGATGACAGCGCTGTTGTGGTCAATCGTCGCCTGAAGGGATTCGAGCGAGTTGTCGATTCGAGTGGTCGTGGACGTAACCGTACCGGTAAGCCTGCCAATCGCGGCGTTCGCAGAAGCCGATGTCTTACTCAGCACGATGCTGCCCTCCGAAAGTGCCTTGGAGAGCGAGGTGATGGACTTGCCAGCCGTGGTGCGAGCTTCGCCCAGCAGATCATTACCCTGAGCGATTGCCTGCGTTAGCGAAGGCGCCTGTCCCTGCAGGCCCGCCAACGCAGCATCGGCCGAAGCAATCGAGCTGCTTGTCTTGTCGATGGCGGTGTTCATGTCGCCGATGGAATCACGTACTTCGCCCAGGGTATCAGACGCCTCGGACACCGAGCCCGCCAGCGAATCCTGGGTCTGGGTTGCCTTGTCTTTAAGGTCGATGCCAGCATCTTTGGCAATGCCCGCGACGGTCTCGCCCACCGTGGAGACAAACTCCGAGTTGATCTGCTCCTCGATGGTGTTGGCACCGGTATCGGTGACCTTGGGCGCAATGGCGCTCTTTTTCTCGTTGACGTAATAGGTGAGCTTCGGCTGATGGTAATTGCCGTCGAGCATCGAGACGAGATTGTCGGAGAAGTTCTTGGGAATCACGATGGCAGCATAGTATTCGCCACTTTCGACGCCCTCTTTGGCATCTGCCGCCGAGTCGACGAAGGTCCAGCCAAGCTGGTCGTTCTCCTTGAGCTGGTCGACCACCTTATCGCCTGCGTTAAGCTCGCCCACTAGGTCATTCTGGGTGCCCTGATCGTTGTTGGCGATGGCAATCTTGATACCCTGAGTGTTTCCGTACGGATCCCAGTTTGCCACGATGTTGTACCAGGCATACAGCGAGGGAATAACGCACACGCCGAGGGTAACCACCAAGGCGACGGGGTTCACAAGTAGTCGCTTAATGTCGCGCTTGAATATCGCAAAGGAGACCTTTGCATCGGATAGTTTGCTGCCGAGACTCACGCTTGGGCCATCCATCCTGTCGTTGAATCAAATCGTACTATCGACAACCATTGTACGTAGGCGCTTTAGCGTCTCAGAGCACAATGGTATTGAGTTTTGCGGTAGCAATATACTACGAAGACGAATTAACGTACAGTTGTACAGTATCTTAAATTTCAGCAGGTCACAAAACCACAACCCCGACAAATAATTGATCCCTTGGGGACGGAGGAAAACGGATCACCGGGTTAGACTGACCCCCTCGATGATCCGTTTTCCTCCGTCCCCAAGGGATCAAATCTGTTGGTGTGGGGCAAATCTGTCCGCGTGGGCGGGTAGGATGGATGCATTGATTATTGCGAACAGTTTGAGCGGAGGACCATGCCTGTTCGAATCTATACCACCAATGCCGGCACGGATTTGAGCGATGCCGAGTCGGCGTTGCTTGCCGACCTTATTGCCCGCCACGGGCGTGCCGTGTTGCTGGCACCTACGTTTGCCGAGCTCGACCTGTGCCGTCATGATGCGGCGGAAGCCGGCGTTTCGCTGGGTATCGACTACAAGACGCCTACATCGTGGCTTCGCTCGATTTGGGAGCTTTTGGGCGACGGGCGCGGTTTCGTCGACAACCTGCAGCGCCAGATGCTGCTCTCGGACATGGTCACGCGTCTCGACGATGCCGACCTGCAGCCGCTTTCGCGCAGCCAGGGCACGGTGCGCATGCTTGCGCGCATGGCCCGCGATGTGCTGCCGGGTGTGGCGGGGACGACGGCCGAGCGATGCCGTGGCAACAATTGCCAGCCTGAGCCAAAAAGCGATGCCGAGGCTCGTGTGTTTGAGCTTTTGCGTGCCTACGCGAGCGGTTTGGACCGTCGAGATATGGTCGAGCCCTGCGAGGCAGCTGACATTATGGCCGGTGCCCTGGCCGATAACCTGCCGGCGTGCGCCCGCGCCGTATGCGTGCGCGGTGTCACGTCGTTTACGCACGGCCTGCTCGAGCTGCTGTCTTCCGCGGCGAACAATGGGGGAGAGGTCGTCGTGCTGCTTGCCCGCGAGCAGGCGGCGATGCGCGAGGAGCTTGCCACGGCATTTGATGCCCGCGGTGCGCTGTTTGAGATCGCGCCGCTGGGGGAGGACGCCGTCGCGTCTGATGTCGCTTGCGGGACCGCCGCTCAGCCTGCCTTTATTGAGGTCGCCGGCCCCCATGCCCGTGCTCGTGTCTATGCGGACGCCATCGATAAGTTGGTGAAAGCGCACAAGGAGTCCAAGGCCGATAAAGCTACGGCAACGCCCGCCGACCCCGTGCGCGTGCTCGTCGTTTCTGCCCGGGCACCCCAGCTGTTCGGCGAGCTCGCCGCCCGTTTGGCGGCGCGTCACATTGCGGCCGAGACGACTGAGTTCACGGCGTTTTCCCAATCCATTGCGGGCAGGCAGTTTGCGGCGCTCGCCGGCCTGATCGAGCGCATGAAGGCCGCCGATGAGGGTGCGGCGTCAAAGACCGAGTGGTGGCCCGCGCCGGAGCTTACCGACTGGATCTACAGTCCGCTTTCGGGCGCTGATGCCGTCAATGCCCGTACCTTCGATAAGAATATGCGTCTCTCGCGCAGCAAGACCACCGCGGGCGTTAAGAGCCTGCTGCAGAGCGTTCAGGGCCAGGTGAGGGGCGCGCGCAAGGCGGCGAGCGACGATAACTGGTTTAAGAACGTACCGTGTGTGGTCTCGGATGTGTTCCAGGCGCTGTGGCGTGACAAGCCCGTGACGGCGCTTAAGGCCATGCTTGCCGTTGCCGAGGCGTTGCCCGATCGCTCGCTGGGCAGCTTGGATGGCCAGGCTCGTCGCCAGGCGGAGGCGGCCCTGCTGCGCCGCGTCATCGACATCCTTATGAATGGCGCCCGCGCGCTCGACGTGTCGCAGGCCGCGACCGTGCCCGTGCTCGATGGCATTCGCACCAAGGTGGACAAGCGTAGCGCCGCCTACGATTACGAGACCCACGAGGTTGACCGTGCGCCACGTGCCCAGGTTCGTTTTGCTTCGCTTGCCGATGCGGCGGCTCTGCGCCCCGGCAGCTACGATGCCGTGCTGTTTGCCGATGTCGATCTGGACAGCTATCCGCTCTCACACGAGGAGGGGCCGCTGGCCACGCTGACGGCAAGCCTTGGTCGCGAGGGCGTGACGCTTGAGCCCGCGGCCTTGCTGCGCGTGCGCTTTGGC
>CAJMRZ010000198.1 GCA_905215945.1 uncultured bacterium
CCCCCCGGGGCGTGGTCGACGCCATCCGCCGCCACTTCTAAGGTGGAACAAAGCCGGCACCTGGGGACGTTCCTTTTCTGCCGGCAGTTAGGGACAGTCCCCAAGTGCCGGCTTCCCAAGTGCCGGCTCAGCCCCACCTTAGAAGTGACGGCGGATGGCGTCGACCATGCCCTGGGACGTGGTCTGGCCGAGCACGTCGGCTGCGGCGTCGGCATCCATAAAGATATTCATGAGCGCTTGCAGGGCCTCGACCTGACCGCCCGGCTCGGCAATGCCCAGATTGATGATAATCTGCGCCGGCACGGGGGCGCCCATGCCCGCCATAGCGTTGAATGTCACGGGCACGGCAGGCTTTACCACCGCGATATAGGGCTTAGCCACAAATCCGGGATCAGTATGCGGAATGGCGATATTGGCCGCCGGCATGGCAAGGCCCGTGGGATAGGCGTCCTCGCGTGCGCGAACGGCGTCAAGCCAGCCATCGGCAATGTAGCCGCGCGGGGCGAGCTCGCTCTCGAGCTGCGCAAACACCTCGCCCGGCGTCGCACACCCCCAATCAAAAAACACCAGCTCAGGCGTAAACAGCGCTTCGTTATCCGCCATGCGCTCACCTCTCTCACCTAGTCACCTGCTAGTCATTGGGGACGTTCTTAAATGAGTAGTCATTCAAGAACGTCGCAGGCGACTACCAAAACAAAAGGTGGTCACGCGCGCCTTGGCGCCAATGACCACCCTGACCATCAACTAAATTGTACTGTGCACCGCTAGCCGCGGGGCACATCAATTGCGACCTTGCCGTTCTCCAGCACGTGGACGCGGCCATCGGCGAGCATCTGCACGACCTCGGGATACAGCACGTGCTCGATCGCGTGGATGTGCTCCTCGAGCGTATCGACATCCCAGCCCTCCTCAACAGCCAGCGCACGCTGGGCGATGATGGGGCCGTTGTCGTAGATCTCGTTGGCAAAGTGCACGGTCACGCCGGTCACCTTGACGCCGCGGGCAAACGCATCGTCGATCGCGTGGGCACCGGTAAAGCTCGGCAGCAGGGCCGGGTGCAGGTTGACCACGCGGTTGGGAAACGCTGCCAGCAGTGGCGTGTGTACCATGCGCATGTAGCCGGCCATGACCACATACTCGCAGCCACGCTCGAGCAGCTCGTGCGCGATGATCTCGTCGGCGGCAATAGGGTCGGCATAGACATCCTTGGACAGTGTGAGCGTCTGGATGCCCGCGCGCTCAGCGCGCTGCAAACCCTTAGCCGAAGGACGGCTCGACACCACAAGCTCAATCGAAGCGTTGAGCTTGCCGGCAGCGATCAGATCGATCAGCGCCTGCAGGTTGGTACCCGAACCGCTGATGAGCACACCGATCTTGAGCGGCTCGGCCGTATCGGTGCCGGTCGGACGGGTATAGGACACAAAGTCCAGGCCCTTGGCGGCAGCCATCTGCTCGTTAGCGCTCATCGGAGTACACGACCTTACCGGAACCCTCGACGCACTCGCCCACGCGGAACGGCTTCTCGCCCAGCGCGACCAGAGCCTCGGTCACCGCGGCCTCGTCCTCGGGAGCGACGATCAGGCACAGGCCGACGCCCATGTTGAAGGTCTTGCATGCCTCGTTGGGCGCGAGCTCGGCCTGGCGCGACACGTAGGTGATGACGGGCGGAACATCCCAGCCCATCTCGGCACCGTTACGGGTGACCACGGCGTCAACGTCGTCGGCAAGCGCGCGGTTGAGGTTCTCGGTGATGCCGCCACCGGTGATGTGGGCGATGGCGTGCACGTTGGCGCCGCCGCGGAGCAGCTCAAGAACCGGCTTGACGTAGATGCGCGTGGGAGCCAGCAGGGCGTCTGCCAGCGATGCGCCGCCGAGCTCCTCGAGCGGGCGGCTCAGCTCCTCGGCCTTAGCGGCGGCCTCGGGCGTGCCCGGCTTAATGCCGTCGACGCCGATGACCTTGCGCACGAGCGAGTAGCCGTTGGAGTGCACGCCGGTGGAAGGCAGGCCCAGGATAACGTCGCCGGGGCGGACGTTTGCGGGGTCGAGCATCTTGGGACGGTCGACGACGCCCACGGTAAAGCCGGCAAGGTCGTAGTCGGCCGGAGCCATGACGCCGGGGTGCTCGGCCATCTCACCGCCCACGAGCGCGCAGCCCGCGAGCTTACAGCCATCGGCCACGCCCTTGATGATCTTTGCCATGTGCCCGGCCTCGATGTGACCGATGGCAACGTAGTCCAGGAAGAACAGCGGCTCGGCGCCCGAAGCCAAAATGTCGTTGACGCACATAGCAACCAGGTCCTGGCCCACCGTCTCGTGACGGTCCATAATCTGGGCGAGCACGAGCTTGGTGCCCACGCCGTCGGTACCGCTAATCAGAATCGGGTCTTCCATATCCTTAAGCGCGGCGGCCGAGAACAGGCCACCAAAGCCACCGATACCGCCGATGACCTCGGGACGGTTGGTGTCCTTAACCATCTGCTTAATAGCGTCAACGGCGCGGCCGCCCTCGGCGGTATCGACGCCGGCATCCTCATATGTCACATGCTTGCTGTCGCTCATCTGAGCCTTCCTCTCCCACTACCGTGGCGCCGCGCGGGCGCCAAACGGTGCTCATAGTTGCGTTCATTTCGGCGCGCGCCATAACAGCACGCGCCGCCATATCAACAAAACAGCAGGTAAAACCTACCAAAATAAACCTGTCCCTACATGGCAGGTTTTAGGCCTCGCCGTGCTCCTCTTCCCAACTGCGGTCGTCGTATTTCTCGACCACGGCGTCGTCATCAACATGCAGCGGCTTGTCCAGGTTGCGGGGCTTAAAGCCCTCCATGAACTTGTCGCGGCCAAAGCTCTCGGGAATCGCCACGGGGTAGCGGCCGGTAAAGCACGCATCGCAGTAACCGCCTTTGGGCATGACTTTGAGCAGGCCCTCGACCGAAAGGAAGGCCAGCGAATCGGCGCCGATATACTCGCAAATCTCGTCGACCGTCTTGTTGGCGCTGATAAGCTGCGACTGCACGTCGGTATCGATACCGTAGAAGCATGGCCAGATGACCTCGGGCGAGTTGATGCGGATATGAATCTCCTTGGCGCCAGCGTTGCGCAGCATCTTGACGAGCTGCACCATGGTGGTGCCGCGCACGATGGAGTCGTCGATGACGACCAGGCGCTTGCCCTCGATGTTGTCGCGCAGCGGGTTGAGTTTCATACGCACGCCCATGGCGCGCAACTCCTGCGTAGGCTCGATAAACGTACGGCCCACATAGCGGTTCTTGATAAGGCCCTCGCCAAAGGGAATGCCGCTCTCGTGCGAATAGCCCTCCGCGGGCGGCAGGCCGGAGTCGGGCACGCCGGCCACGTAGTCCACGTCGGGCACGCCGCCCGCCGCCGCCTCGTCGCGCGCCATGATCGCGCCGTTGCGGTAGCGCATGACCTCTACGTTCACGCCCTCGTAGTTGGAGTTGGGGTAG
>CAJMRZ010000199.1 GCA_905215945.1 uncultured bacterium
CGCCCCGCAACTGGAATTGAGCCAGTTGCGGGGCGCTTTTCGCACATACGACAAAACCGCAGGAAAAACCTGCCAAAATAAACCTGTCCCTAAATGGCAGGTTTTACTGGAGAGTTGCGTCGATTGCCTTGACCAGGGCGCTGCGCATGCCGGCGTCCTCGAGCGCAACGACGCCCTTGATGGTGGCACCACCGGGCGAGCATACGGCATCCTTCATCGCCGCAGGATGCTGGCCAGTTGCAAGCTGCAGCTTTGCCGTACCCAGCACCATCTGGCTCACAATGCGATAGGCATCGGCACGCGGGATACCGTGCTTGACCGCCGCATCGCCCAGGGCCTCGATTGCCATGGCGACAAATGCCGGAGCGCAACCACCCACCGTGCCGCCCACAAACAGCAGGCTCGTATCGAGCTCGACCACCGCACCGAGTTTGCCAAGCAGATCAAGCACCACTGTGCTCTGCTCATCACTAAGCGTGGAAGCCTTCTCGCAAGCGATGACGCCCTCGCCCACCGAAACCGGTGTGTTGGGCACCGTCGAGATATGCGCGACGCCCGGCAGGACCTGCTCCCACTTGGCACTGTCCCAGGTCCAGGCAACCGACAGAACGACCTTTTTGGCAAGAGCATCCTTGAGCGGGGCGAATATCTTCTCGATCATGTACGGTTTGACCGCAGCGACCACGATATCGGATGCGGCGACAACCTCGGCGGCATCGTGGCAGGCGACCATGTCGCGCGCCTCGCAGCGCTCAACCAGTGCGTCGTAGCGACCCGCGCAGGCGCACATGTCGCTCGCAGCTACACCGGCAGCGATCCAGCCATCGGCCATAGCGCTCGCCATATTGCCAAAACCGACAAATCCAATCTTCATATCTCATAGTCCTTTCAGACACATTCCTCAAAACGAAAGGTATTGTCCCACGCCATTGTTTCGTATTGCCGACCTATTTGTGATACGGCTCGCCACGACTGATCTTGCAGGCACGGTAAATCTGCTCTAGCAGCACCACACGCGCCAGGTTATGCGGCAAGGTAATGCGTCCAAAGCTGAGCATCTCGTCGGCGCGGGCGCGCACCTCATCGCTCACGCCGTCCGAACCGCCAATCACAAAGGCGATGTCGCTGCTGCCTCGCAGCATAAGATCGTCGAGCCGCGCCGAGAGCTCCTCACTCGAACGCTCCTTGCCCTCGATAGCCAGCAGGATCACATGCGCTCGAGACGGCAATGCAGCAAGAATTGCCGCCCCCTCCTTGTCGCGCGCGGCATCCACGCCGCCCGCCTTAGCCGGGTCGATATCGGCCACCTCGCGGATATCCACCTTGGCATAGGCGCCTAGGCGCTTGGTGTACTCAGCGCACGCGTCCTTCCAAAAGCGCTCTTTGAGCTTGCCAACACAAACGACGGTGTATTTCACGCGTGCCTACTCCTTTGACTCGTTCTGAACCTTACCGGCAGCCAGCATCTGCTCGAACATAGAGGCCGACTGCGAAAAGTCGCTCGGCAGCACGACCGTCGAGGTTTTACCCGTGCGAGCGAACTCCGTCATCATCTCGGACCACTGCGTAAACATGAACAGTTGGTTGGCCTCGTCATTGCCGACACCCGTCTCCTGGATGATCTCGAGCGAATCTTTGATACCCAGCGCGATGGCCTTGCGCTGGTTGGCGATGCCCTCGCCGGCCTTTTCCATAGCCTCGGCCTCGGCGGTCGCCTCGGTGACGCGCTTGATGCGGTCGGCCTCGGCGAGCTCCTGTGCCGCAGCGCGCTTGCGCTGGGCGGCGTTGATGTCGTTCATGGAGTTCTCGACCTCGGTCGGCAGTGCGATTTTGGTGATGAGCGTCGACACGAGGGTGAAGCCGTAGGCGGCCATCTGCTCGGAAACGGTAGCGTTGACATCCTTGGCGATGTCATCCTTCTTGGCAAAGACCTCATCGAGTGTGTAGACGGGAATCGAAGAGCGCAGGGCGTCGGTGATGAAGTCACGCATCTGGTCGACGGGCTCCTGCAGCATGTAGTAGCTCTTGTAGATGCCCGAATCTGCCGGGCCGGCGCCCATGTCATAGCTCACGTGGTACTGAGCAGAGACCTCAAGGCCGATGGTCACGTTGTCCTGGGTCTTAACGTCGATGCCAAAACCGTTTTTCATGGTGCGCAGGCTCACCGTGGCGGCCTTGCGGTCGATCACGGGCACCTTCAGGTGGAAACCCGCGTTGACGATACGGTTGAACTTGCCCAGGCGCTCGATAATCACGGCATGTTGCTGCTCGACGACATAGCAGGCGTTAGGGAGAAGCAGCAACAGGATGATGATAGGGATCAAAAGACTGGTAAGGGCAGCGATGATACCGGAAAACAGCATGGTTTCTCCTCTGATAGGCGCACGTTGGCATTAGGATACCCGTCCGAGGCGACCGCGCATAACAAAAAAGCTCCCATTGCTGGGAGCTCTTTCATTTAATGGTGCGGGCGAAAGGACTTGAACCTTCATGGGGTTGCCCCCATACGGACCTGAACCGTACGCGTCTGCCAATTCCGCCACGCCCGCGTGCAGGAATTAGAATAACGGAGCGCCAGCGCGAACGCAAGAACTATTTTTGAAAAAGTTGGCAAGCGTTATTGCACATACATTTAAGGGTTCTCACAGCCCCATCATGAATTTAGTATGCGTCCTCTTCATGCCGTGATTCTCGTAAAACCGGTGAGCATCCAACCGTGCGGCATTTGAGGTCACCTCGATAACCTCGCATCCCTGCTCTCGTGCACACGCAATGGCTCTCTCAAGCAGCAGTGTCCCGCGTCCACCACCACGGTATCCCTTGTCAACCACGAGCTCGCAAATCTCGGCCACGGGGTGTTCATGGTGAAGCTGCCGCTCGACGCGCACGTTCACAAACCCGACAACGTCATCCTCCTCGAGCACAAAAGCGAAAAATGGTTGACGGGCAAGCTGCCAGCCAAAACGCCTACAGAACGTCAATCGGTCAAATCGAGTGTCCTCAAGCTGGCACATGAGCTCGTACACCGCGTCGGAATCGGCAACAGTCGCCGTTCGAACTGTCATCTTTGGACCCCCTAAGCAAGCAGGCGTTCTTGGTCGAACAGCTGCGCAACGGACTCGCCGGCTTCATCCGGCGTGATGAAACAAGCCCCGACGCACTCGGGGGCGCCATAGCGCCCATGGTAATCGCTACCGCCGGTGCACAAGATTCCGTACTGTCGTGCAAGTCTAAAGGCCTCTTCGGTCGCAACGGCATCGTTATCGGGATGAAACGCCTCGATGCCCATCAGACCCGCCTTAACAAGTGCGGGGATAGCCCCCCACGAGTCCATCTGCTGGGGATGTGCGAGCACGGGCACGCCGCCCTGTTCGCGAGCAGCCCGCACAATTGCAAGTGCGTCGGGATAGGAAATGTCACGCTCGGCAATACCGCCGCTTTTAAAT
>CAJMRZ010000200.1 GCA_905215945.1 uncultured bacterium
GACTAACTCGGGCCCGGCATTCAGAAAAGTCAGTGCAGCAAAATGGCGATGCGGGTAGGGCGCACAAGAAAGGGGCACGTTGCTGAAACGTGCCCCTTAAGTTGCGGTGGAATATGGACTGTTTTTGGCTGTTGAGGTGTTATTTAGTCCGTATTTCACCGCAACTGAGGGGTGGGATGTGGGGTTAACGCTCGTAGATTAAGTTGCCTGCTAGGTAGGTGGCTTGGACTTTGGTGGCTTGGAGTTCTTGGGGGTCGATGGTGAGCAGGTTTTGGTCCAGGACTACCAGGTCGGCGTATTTGCCGGGTTCTAGGCTGCCGAGGTTTTGCTCGTCGCCCGCTGCATAGGCGCTGCCCAGGGTGTAGTTGCGCAGGGCTGTTGCTGCATCGATGCGCTCGCTCGGCAACCAGCCGCCCTCGGGCCAGTGGCTTTTGGGGTCCTGGCGCGTGATAGCCGTGTAGAGCACGTTCATGCTGGTAACGGGCGTGATAGGGCTGTCAGTACCGAAGGCTTGGCGAATGCCGCGCTGCTTATAGGTTGCAAACGGCCACATGATGCGGCTGCGCTCCATGCCCAAATCGCGCTCGGGGCCGCCCGGGTCGAGCGTAATGTGACAGGGCTGACTCGAGGCAATCACGTTGAGCTTGCGCAGGCGGTCGATGTCCTCGGGCAGGAGGTTCTCCAGATGCTCGAGTGTGTTATGGCCGTGCTGGGGCAGGCCGTACAGGTCGGCGGCCTCCTCGAAGATATCCAGCGCGGCATGAATCGCACCGTCGCCGATGACGTGGATACGCACAGTGTGGCCGCGCTCCGCAGCCGCCAGAACCAGCTTACGCATGCGCTCGGCAGGAACTGTCAGACGGCCCTGGTCGCCCGGGAAGCGCGGATTGGTATAGGGCTCGGTGAGATATGCCGTGTGTTCGCTCGACACGCCGTCGAAGAACTGCTTAAAGCCTGGCGCCGAGAGCAGCGCGTTGTTCGCGTAGCGGGTCTGCAGCTCTTCCAAGCGCAACTGGTCATCCAGCAGCGTGGGGAACAGATGGGCTCGGATGCCCAACTTGCCGGCTGCCTGCAGTTTGTCGTAGACATCGTCGCGGATAAAATCGCAGCCCGGCATGGGCATGAGCGACATGTCGCAGATCGAGGTGATGCCTTGCTCGGCCATACGCCTCATTTGATCGGCGTAAGCGCTTGCAATGCGATCCTCCCCCAGCCACTCAAGGCAGCGCGGAAGCAGCTGCATAGCGGCCGCCTCGTGAGCGATACCCGTGAGCTCGCCGTTTGCATCCTTGTCGTAGCTACCACCCGCCGGAGGCTCGCTGTCGCGTGTCACGCCGAGGGCTTCGAGTGCGCGGCTGTTGAGCCACAGCGTGTGCCCGTCGCCCGAATACATAACGCAGGGGCGATCGGGGAATGCCGCATCGAGCGACGCCTTGGTAGGATGCGCGGGCGGGTCCCAACGGTAGTCGCGCCAGCCCTGCGTCACAACCCAAGCGTCATCGGGCAGGTCCTGGGAAAACTCGAGCGCGTGCTGCACCAGCGCCGCCTCGGACGTGCCCATATCCATGAGCATGTACGGCGAGGAACCGACCGAGGTATGGAAGAAGTGCAGATGAGCGTCATGGAAACCGGGGCAGACAAACTGCTCGCCGTAGTCGATAACCGGCGTGGCGGCGGGAGCGGCGGCGATCACGTCATCGGGCTTGCCGACTGCGACGATACGGTCGCCTGCGATGGCAATCGCCAGCTCGCGGGCAGTATCGATGCCGTCTTGCGCGGTAAAGACGTTCTTGGAGCGGATAATCCGATCGATATGTTGCATGGGCATCCCCATCTCTGGCAGGAAATTCAACACCCCCGAGTGTACTCCCCCGCCCTTGCAACAAAACCCCAAGCGGCAAACGGCAACTTTACCAGCCCTAGCGGCAGGTGGCATACTGGAGAAAGCCTGTACGATTTTGCGATCAACCCAGCAAGGAGCAAATCGACCATGACGAAGACCAAGGCACAGCAGATTATGGCGGCGACCGAGGCTCGTGCGGCTGACGACGTCACCGCAGCCATCAAAGATATCGCTACCGAGTTTGAACCCTATATCATCAAGCAGCGCCGCCACTTCCATAAGCACCCGGAGCTGAGCCTTGCCGAGGAGCGCACGACTTCTGACATCGCCAACCAGCTCGACGCCATGAATATCCCCTACGAGCGTCCCCTTAAGACGGGCCTTGTGGCAACCCTTCGCGGCACCGCGCCCGACGCCTATCGCGAGGACGGCACGCCACGCCGCCGCATCCTGCTGCGCGCCGACATCGACGCCCTGCCCGTCACCGAGCAGACCGGCGAAGAGTTCGCCAGCGTCAACGAGGGCTGCATGCACGCCTGCGGCCACGACTGCCATATCGCCATGATGCTCGGCACGCTGCAAATCCTGCGCCATATGACCGACGACATCCACGGCGAAGTCCGCATCGTCTTCCAGCCCAGCGAGGAAAACGGCCAGGGCGCCAAGCTCATGATCGGCACGGGCGTGCTCGACGGCGTCGATGGTGCCTACGCCGCGCATATCTGGAGCGAGGTTGACGCCGGCACCGTAAGCTGCGAGCCCGGTCCGCGCATGGCCAATACCGACTGGTTCCGCATTGATGTCCGCGGCACCTCGTGCCATGGCGCCATGCCCCAACGCGGCCACGACGCCGTCATGGTTGCCGCCGAGATCGTCAACGCTCTGCAGACCATCGTTTCGCGCGAGATCAGCCCCTACGAGCCGGCTGTCATCACCGTCGGCGAGCTGCACGGCGGCACCGCGCGCAACGTTATCGCCGGCACGGCCTACCTCGCCGGCACAGTGCGCACCTACGGAGATTCGACCCACGAGGAAATGCCGGAGCTCATGCGCCGCATCGTGGAGCATACCGCGGCCGCCTTGGGCGCCGAGGCAGAGCTCACCGACTACACCATCGCCAACTACAAGGT
Source organism: uncultured bacterium (assembly GCA_905215945.1). Classification (GTDB taxonomy): domain Bacteria; phylum Actinomycetota; class Coriobacteriia; order Coriobacteriales; family Coriobacteriaceae; genus Collinsella. Next base: position 2,974 of record CAJMRZ010000200.1, read on the forward strand.
CGAAAACGACGCCGCCTCGAGCGAGCGCTGCCGTCAGGCCGTAATCAAGTGCTTGGGCCCCACCGGTCAAGGCCATTACCGTGGCACGCTTTCGGGCGAGGATTTTTCGGAGTACCTGCGCCGCGTACCGGGCGTGCTCGCCTTTGTAGGTACGCGCAACCCCAAGATTGGCGCCACGTACGCCCAACATTCCTGCTTCTACAAGATCGACGAGACTGTGCTGGCAAAGGGCTCCATGGTGGCCGCCCAGTATGCCATCGACTTTTTGGCCGAGCCCACCCAAGAGGAGCTCGACGGCCCCGCGATCACCGCGGTCGCCGAAACCAACCCCGACTTGGCCGCCAAGTTGCGCTCTGCCAAGGCCACGTCCGCCGAGGCTCGCGATGCTATCCATGATGCCCGCACGGCGCGCCATGCCGCCATCAAGGGCATCCAT
>CAJMRZ010000201.1 GCA_905215945.1 uncultured bacterium
CTAGCTCGCTAATGTTCCAAGTTCAGAAAAGTGTGAACATGAGGTTAATTCCGGTTCAGAAAAATGCGAGAACAGGGTCTGAGTAAGCTCAGAAAAACAATATTGCCTGGTGGATTGCACAATCCTAAAGCACTTCCTATCCACTGAACAGATCGTCGTGGCCGCCGGTTCTCTGAAAGTACGCCTGATCGTCGGTCTGCGCCCAAACAAGCAACCAGTCGCCAGCGTTTGCGACATGGCATTCCATGCTTCCCGACCACTCGCCTTTGAGCCGATGCATATTATGCCGGCGAACAAGTTCTGATCGGCTATCTGGGGTATCGGCGACCACCAATTCCACGACTTCTTTCAGAGGATCTAGCGCTACGTGCTTCTTCTTAAGGCGCTTAACGTCTTTCTGGAAGCGCGGGGTGTAATTGGCTCTCAGCACCGCTATGCTCCCATCGCCTCGAACATTTCTGATACGGTGGCGTAGCCCGGATCTCCCGATGCGATGAGTTCTTTCGTTTCCCTTATTGCCTCGCGAGACTCGAGATTAGGCGTTGGATATTCAAGCGTGAGGGGAATGCGCTGCTCGCGTACGATCTGACGGTAGAACGCGCGCGTGACTGATGAGAGATCGAAGCCGAAATCTTCCACGATGTTAGCTGCGGCGCGCTTGGTATCTTCGTCGACTCTCACCGTTACAGAAGCAGTTGCCATAGGACCGACCTCCTTTACTAATAGTAAGACGATTATATGCTTTTGTCTTGCATTGTTCAAGGATCTGCATCTGCTGACTGTGTTTGATGGGCTTGATATACTGCGAAATTGCCTGGCGCATCGTTGAGCGCTTCCGAGAATTTCGTAAATCACTATAGCCATTCACCAAACTTGAGTTACTCATATTTCTGGAAAATTATATTTCATAGTTCGGAGTTGCTCGTGATAATGAGCAATTATTACATCGCATTGATACGCGAGAGGATTCCAAATCACTCCCAATGGACGTCGATAACCAGCATTTCTCAATGTCCTTCTTCGCAGGGCTAACCGTGTCATATCAGTTATGACATGTTGTGCCTCCCTGCGCCGTTCCAAGAGCCCTAGAACATCTAATCGAATCTTGGGATTCACGACCTAATGAAAAATTTTTCGAAAAAGAGCCGCCCATAGGGTGCGCTCTTCGCGTTATGCGTAATAGGAGGTGAGGTTCAGGAATGTCGCACGGCGAAACACAGCAAGACAATGAAGATTACAGCAAAGCGAACCGAGCTACTACTAAAACAGAGACATCTATTTTGGTGGAAAAGTTCGTGGAAGACCATTACGACGAGGTGTTCCGCTATTACGCAAGGCGCCTTCCAAGCAAAGAGGATGCCCAGGATGCAACATAGGAAGTATTCCTCCGCCTTGGAATGACATTAGAATACATCTAACGTCACCTTGCAGAGAGGCTGGCATCGAAGCCCAATTACTTTCGAACGAATAAGGTGATTATTGCGGCGTTTTCAGTCCGTGATTCCGCGAGCCATCGGTGCGCTTGTCCGCTATCGGTCGGTGTGCGCCGATGATGGCGCTTTAATCTCTCCAATCTCCTACGATTGGCCCAGGTGCAAAAAGCATCCGGGCCATTTCTACGTTAGGAGGAAAAAATGGTCAAGTACCGAGAGATCCTGAGACTGACTTATCTCGGGATCAGCCAGGAGAACATAGCGTTCTCCTGCGGCTGCGCGAGATCCACCGTGCAGCTGATCCAGAAGCTCGCTAAGAGCAAGGGGCTTGAGTGGCCGCTACCCGGCGAGATGGACGATGCGGCAATCAGAGCCGTGCTCTACCCGCCGAAGGAGACCCGCGATGACGGGAAGTTCGCCATCGACCACGAGTGGATCGAGCGCGAGATGGGCAAACCCGGGGTCACGATGACGCTTCTTTGGAGCGAATACTGCGTGAAGGCCACCGATCACGGCGCCGATCCCTTCATGTACTCGGCTTTCTGCCAGCGCCATCGCAAATGGGCGCAGCGGAACCGCATCACCTTGCATATCGACCGTCGCCCGGCCGAGGAGATGCAGGTCGATTGGGCTGGCAAGTGCCCGGCGTATTGCGACCCGGACACCGGCGAGATTCGCAAGGCCCACGTGTTCGTGGCCTGCCTGCCGTACTCCTCGATGATCTTCGCCTGGCCCTATCCAAACATGGGAGAGGAGTCTTGGATCGACGGGCACATCCGCGCCTTCCGCGAGTTCGGCGGCACGACGCCCATCGTCGTGCCGGACAACTGCAAGACCGGCGTCATCAAGAACACGGTAGAGGAGCTCGTCGTCAATGAGCAGTACAGGCTCATGTGCGAGCACTACGGCGTGGCTGTCGTGCCGGCACGGGTTCGCAGGCCAAAGGACAAGGCCGCTGTCGAGATGAGCGTTGGCGTGGTGGAGCGAAAGGTCATCGCCGCCATGCGCGACCGAGTGTTCATCGGCATCGCGGAACTCGCTGCGGCAATCGACGAGGCCGTGGATTCCATCAACTCCGCGCCCTTCCAGAAGCGGGCCGGCAGCAGGCGCGAGGCCTTCCTCGGGCGGGAGAAGGACCGCTTGCAGCCCCTGCCGCCGACCCATTACGAGATGACGGTCAGGAAGACCGCCACCGTCCAGTTTAACTACCATGTCTCCTTTGACAAGCGCTACTACTCGGTGCCAGCCGCCTACGTGCGGCGCGAGGTGGGCATCGTCGCCACTAGAACGACGGTGGCCGTCATCTGCGACGGGGAGCGCATCGCCATGCACAGGCGCTCGACATCTCCCGCCGGCGCCTATGTCACAGATCCCGCCCATATGCCCGACTCCCACAGGGAATGGACGGCGTGGAGCGGGGACAGGTTCCGCAGCTGGGCGGCGGGGAAGGGGGAGGCCATCCTCGCCGTCGTGGACGGGATACTCAAGTCGCGCAAGGTCGAGCAGCAGGCCTACCGCTCAGCGCGGGCGCTTCTCGGCCTTGCCGACAAGCACGGGGACGCGCTCCTGGAAAGGGCGTGCGCAAAGGCGCTCACCTGGACGGCGCGCCCCAGCTACAAGACAGTGAAGACGGCGCTCCAGAAGATAGCGGCCGAGACCGCCCCCGATCCGGATGCGGGCGCCTACCGAAGGCCCGACGACTGCTACGACGAGTTCGACGGATGCGACCGATAGGAGGTTCGGCTAAGATGGCAAACGAAGCGACGATGGACAAGCTCTACCAGATGAGGATGTCGGTGATGGCAAGGGCGTACCGCGAGCAGGAGGAGTCGATCGGCGTGGCCGAGATGCCCTTCGACGACAGGCTCGCGATGCTGGTCGACGCCGAATGGGACGC
>CAJMRZ010000202.1 GCA_905215945.1 uncultured bacterium
GACGGTTCTCGATATCGACAATAACGGCAAGATCATCCTGCTTGTCATTTGGATCATCTCGGTTATTGCCATCTGCGGCTGGCTTATCAATATCGAATATATCCGCGCGAGCCTCAATACCCAGATGCGCATCTCGGCGCTTTCGGATGAGGACCTGCGTCGCGAGATGCGCGAACACACGGCCGCCATTCCTGCCGCCCGCCACATGTTTGGCCTCAACGCCAGCGAGCGTGGTGCCAAGGGCGGCGATCAGTCCACGGGCCGCTTGCCGCATATCGGCTCGCGCCATAAATCTCAGGGCAGCGACAGCACAGCCACAAATGATGGAGATACCACCGCGCTTGGCAAGCACTCCAAAGGAGGTGAGGCATAAATGAAGAACATCCTGCATCTGTTTAAGCGCGATGTCCAAAACGTGTCTCGCTCCGTGATCGGCTTGGTTGTCGTGATGGGCCTCATTATCGTACCGTGTCTGTACGCGTGGTTTAACATCGCCGGTAGCTGGGATCCCTACGGCAATACCGGCAACCTTAAGATCGCCGTGGTCAACACCGACGAGGGCTACGAGAGTGATCTGATTCCCGTCGAGGTCAACGTGGGCGAAAACGTAACCGCCACTCTGCGCGGCAACGAGAACTTCGACTGGGTCGTTCTCAACGACCGCGATAAGGCGATTGAGGGCGTTAAGTCGGGCGCGTACTACGCTGCCGTCGTTATCCCTAAAACGTTTAGCGCCGACATGATGACGCTTTTCTCGACCGAGGTGAAGCACGCCGATATCGAGTTCTATGAGAACCAGAAGGCCAACGCCATCGCACAGATTGTGACCGAGAAGGGTTCGAGCGCCGTCCAGAGTCAGGTCAACGAGACCTTTACCGAAACCATTACGAGCATCGGTCTTAAAACCGTGTCCAGCCTGCTCGACTATATGAGTACCGACCAGGTGAGCAACTTTATCGCCAATCTGTCCTCTACGCTGGGCGATTCGGTCGAGGACCTGCAGGACGTTCAGGCGAGCGCGACGTCGCTTGCGGGCATTTTGAGCTCTACGTCCGATTCACTGACATCGGCGGGCGGCATGCTCAAACAGTCCGGATCGACCGAGGAGTCGGTGAAGCAGCTCATGCAGCATGCCGAGAGCGGTATTGCCGATTCCGAGCAAGCGCTCAAGTCCGCCAGCGATGCAATCGATGCCGCTATTGATGGGAGCGCAGGTTCGTTCGATAACGTTTCTACCGAGCTCGCAAAGGCATTCGACGCTGCAAACCTGCATGTCAATCTTACGGAGCGTCAGCTCAACGATGGCGCAACGTCACTCAAGAACCGTGCCGACGAGATTGATGCCACGGCGAATGAGCTCCGTAGTCTTGCTGGCCAGGTGAGTAACGATAAGCTCAAGGCAGGGCTTGAGGACGCGGCTGCTGAGCTTGACAAAACCGCGGCGGAGTACCGCAACAATGCCAATGAGCTGACGAACATCGCGACGTCGCTCACGAACAGCATGGCCGAGGTCAACAGCTCGCGTGCCGAGGTCGACCAGGCCATCGCCGATGCCAAGGCGGGTATCTCGGGTGCCAAGTCCGACTACGATTCTACGTTCTCGGTTAAGGCCAAGGAGCTCAAGAAGACCATTTCGGGCGTTCTGGATTCCCTGAACGGTATCTCGGGTGACCTAGATAGCGCCGTGAGCGGTCTGACCGACGCCTCTGGTTCGCTCGCGAAGGGTCTCTCCAAGGCTGCAAGGCTCGTCAACAAGGCTTCCGATCAGCTGGGTGAGGCATCGGACAAGATTAGCGCGTTCAAGGACGAGCTCGACGGTGCCCTTATGTCGGACGATCTGGCCACGATCAAGACGATGATCGGCAACGACCCCGATGGCCTCGCCGTGTCGCTTTCCGGCCCCGTTGCGCTCGATCGCAAGCCGGTCTATCCGATCCGCAACTACGGCTCGGCCATGGCGCCGTTCTACACGATTTTGTCGCTGTGGGTGGGCTCGATTGTTCTGGCGGCCATGATGAAGGTCTCGGTTGACGATGAGCTTATCAACGAGCTCATCCCCGTGCGCCTGCACGAGATCTACCTGGGCCGTTATCTGTTCTTTGGCGGTCTGGCCTTGCTGCAGGCAACGCTCGTGTGCGCGGGCGACATTCTGTTCTTTGGCATCCAGTGCGACAACCCCCTGCAGTTTGTGCTTGCCGGCTGGGTCGCGAGCCTCGTGTTCTCCAATATCGTCTACACGCTTACGGTTTCGTTTGGCGATATCGGCAAGGCGCTCGCCGTCGTGCTGCTGGTCATGCAGGTCGGCGGTTCGGGCGGTACGTTCCCCATCGAGATGACCGGCCCCGTGTTCCAGGCGATCTACCCGTTCCTGCCGTTTACCCACGGCATCAACGCCATGCACGCCGCCATGGCCGGCGCCTACCATATGGAGTACTGGGTTGAGTTGGGCATTCTGGCGAGCTATCTGATTCCGTCGCTGGCCCTGGGCGTCGTCTTCCGCCGCCCGGTTATCAAAGCCAACGACTGGATCATCGAAAAGCTGGAGTCGACAAAGCTTATTTAGTGCAACAGCGTGACATCGACGAAACATCGAGGTTTACTCTGCCGACGCTTTAGTGGGCTGGATTGCGTGGGCTGCTTGGTTGTTGCTACAGTAGCGGGGCGTGCCGGGGGTCCGGTGCGCCCCGTTTTTATTTGACCATGAGGCGGCACGCAGCCATACGCGTGCGGACACCACGCCCAGATTGAGTGTGAGGATGTTCCATGGCCCAATACGCTGCCAACGAAATCGAAAACATGCCCGATAGCCCTGTGGCCCGTGAGGATTTGGGCGCGGGCGGTATTCCCAGGGGCGCCGGCGCACGCTCCCCGCTGTTCTGGAAAGTTTTGCTACTTTCGGTGGCGGTCATCTGGGGCTACTCCTTTACCACTATGAAGGATGCACTCGGCACCATTCCGGTGTTCGAGCTGCTCTATGTACGCTTTCTGCCTGCAGCGTTGGTCATGTTTGCCGTCTTCCACAAGCGCATCACTGCACATTTCAACGCTCGCAATCTGATCGTTGGCCTGAGTATGGGCGTGCTCATGTGGGCGGCCTATGCGTTGCAGACGGTCGGTCTGGCATATACTACGGCGGGCAAGAATGCTTTTTTGACGGGCACGTATTGCATCCTCGTGCCGTTCGCGAGCTATTTTCTGAGCGGCGAAAAACTCACCCGCTATAACCTGGGCGCGGCGCTGCTGTGCTTGGCGGGCATTGGCTTGGTGGCGCTCGATAGCGTTGAATTCAACATCGGTGATGTCATTACGC
>CAJMRZ010000203.1 GCA_905215945.1 uncultured bacterium
GGTGGTGCCGGGAACCAATATCGACTTTGGAGCGTTCATTAGCGCGTGCATCAACTTTTTAATTGTCGCTGCCATCGTCTTTGCCATCGTCAAGGCGTTTAACAAGGCGCAGGAGATTGGCGATAAGCTGGCCGGCACCACCGCTGAGGAAGCCGTGCCGGCGCCCGTCTGCCCCTATTGCCTGGAAGAGGTGCACGAGGGCGCGACCAAGTGCTGTCATTGTGGAAGCGAGCTGCCCAAGGAATAGTCGCGTAGGCGCAGCATTATCAACCACACGGCAAGCACCCCAGGCGCCGCAATCAACTAAATTTGCCCCCGTTTGGGCCATTTGTCGTTCGAGTGAATTGTTGCCGTGAGGCCCGGCTTTTACGCCTCACGCAGCCAATCGAACGCGACACGCGCCGTGCCGTCGGACACATAGACGATGCCGGCGCGCTTAAACCCGGCCTTGAGGCTCGCACCCTGCATGGGCAGGTTGTCCTGATGCGTGTCGATACGCAGGTGATCGGCACGCTCTTTGGCAAAGGCAAACATCGCAGCCGCGATACCGTGTACGGCGCCATCGGACGCCACACGGTGCAGCACGGCGTACGGAGTGTCACTGCGCCATTGACCATCCTCAATTACGTCATAGCACCCGTCCGGGCCCGGTAAAAAGGCAAACGTCGCCACCACGCGGCCGTCGACTTCGCACACATAGCTACCACCGGCGGCGATATCGGCAGCCAGCTGCTCGGCAGAAGGCGTGCCCTCGGGCCATTGCGTGGCGTTGCCATGCGCGCGCATAAAGGCGCGGGCAGCGTCGTAGATAGCCATGACGGCGGGAATGTCGGTATCGAGGGTTTTTCTGATCATCACGCGGCGGCCTCACGTTTATTGGTATCACTTTGATTGAGCAATGATACCAGCGTTTGAAGAGGGGCGCGAAGCAGATGGGAAGCAAAAAGCGAGCCGCCTGGTCAAAGGCCAAAAGCGAGTTTTTGGGCGCTGCCACCGGCGGCGATATGAGCGACCTGTTTGCGCGCGAGGACGAGCGTCGCGACGCCTTGGACGCCGAGCGCGATGAGACTTGGCGCTACAAGTCGTGCGAGCGCAAAAACCGTTACGACACGCGCGCCGAGGCCGAGGCAGTTATGGCCGACTGCGAAAACCGCGGGCGGCGTGGTTTGGCCTGCTACAAATGCGAATACTGCGGTGGATGGCACCTGACGTCGCACCCATGGAAATAGACGCCGCATCGGCACGGCGCTAGCGAAGCGCCGGTAATCGCACGCAAGTTACGGGCGCGACGGCACTAAAACATCGTAACGAACTGCCTTGCCCGCAAGTTGATAGCTCGGCTTAACGCCGGCAAGCAGCGGCCCCTTCACCGGTCGCTTGATAACCACCTTGCGCGGATGCACCGCAAGCGCAGCTTCGACCAGCGTCTCCTCATCGGCGCACGGCTGTTCCAGATGATGTAGGAGCTGGAACTTCTTTTTGACCGCCGCGCTCTTGGTGCGCCCGGGAAACATGGGGTCCAGATACACCACGTCGGGAGCCGCGAGCTCGCCCTGCCCGATCAGCTCAGCTGTATGGCGAAGGCCGGTAATACTGTCCTCGCCCGCATGTAAGCGCATGCGCGCCACGGCTGTCGCAAGCGCCGGATCATCTGCCGCGCGATCCAGGGCATCCTTGAGGAGCGCCGCGATCACGCAATCCTGCTCATACAGATCGACGGTAAAGCCCGCGGCCGCCAACAGCAGCGAATCCTCGCCAAAGCCTGCCGTGGCATCAATCGCCCATGGGCACTCGACGCCTTTTGCGCGCGCAGCCTTTACCAGCAGCTCTTGCTGCAAACGGCCCTGCTTGAGCCGCGGATGCATGCGGGTGAAATCGGCGCGCAGCTCCATCGTGCCGTCGGTGAGCGTGAGTCCCTCGGACTTCCCGGCCAGCTCAAGCCCCGCGGCCCGAGCAACAGAAAAGGGATCGACTACGCCCATGGGTACTCCTTAGCAAGCAAAACGAATACGTGAGCGCCGTTTGTGTCGGCACCCCACCGTCCGCTATTGTCCCACATGCGACATGGCCCACAGCATCCCAATGCAAAGCACCGCCATCAATCCCGTGCACACGGCAGCGATCACGGAATCACTCATGCGCCTTCCCAACGACCGCGGCTCACACACTTGCCCTGCTCCGTACATCATGGCTTCTCCTTCGGTCCAGCTCTTACCATGGCCCCATCATCGCAGCGCCGCGCATACGCTGCCATCGATTTGACTTACGCCCAGCTTTCTTTTTTGAAAGGTTGGGGTTGGGCTGCGCGGGCTCAAAGCGCTTTCAGGCACATGCATCGCCGCGTTGAACTACAATGTGCTTCACCATATGTGCAGCACATGGGGTGCGCCAGGTTGGCGTACTCGTATCGAAAGGACCAGCCATGAGCAACGCCTGCAAATTACTCAAAATCCTATCGTTCTTCTTCTTTGTCGTCGGCATTCTAAGCGCAGGCATGGGTGCTACAGCGCTCTTTGCGGGCAGCGCGGCAGGCGATATCACGGGTGCCATGATCGTTTCTTGCATCGTCGTCATCGTATTGGGCGTCGTCGAAATTGTGACCGCCGTCTTTGGCATCCGCGCGGCAAATAATCCCGCCAAGGCTGGCGTTGTCTGGATTTGGTCCATCGTCTGCCTAGCATGTTCGGTCATCAGTCTGCTTCTCTCCCTGCCCCTCTTGGGTGGGACCGGCTCAAGCATCCCCGATTTTACCGGCCTGATCGTCAGCATTATCTACTTTGTACTCGCCAACCGCGTCAAGAAAGAGGGCATGGACCGTTTGAGCTAAACCGCATCCGTGTCAATCGCTCAGCGACTCTGGTATATACGCCAATCAGAACCACCCTTAAAAAGGGTGGTTTGCTCTTAGGGTATAACCCACGGGCCCCGGGCTCGCGTCTAAAGGCGCGGGCCCGGACTTCGTCCAGGCCTAGTGCATCTTGACCCGTGGCGCGCCGGTCGAACCGGCAGCATCACCCCCTCTTGAAGGGGTCCTCGTACTCCTTCACGCTCAGCTTGTCCAGCGCGATGTCGTGGGACTCCTGCTCCCTGATGTACTTGGCGATCGTCGCCTCGTTCAGGCCGACGGTGGACACGTAGTAGCCCTCCGCCCAGAACTTCCTGTTGCCGAACTTGTACTTGAGGTTGGCGTGCCTGTCGAATATCATCAGCGAGCTCTTCCCCTTCAGGTAGCCCATCACGCTCGATAC
>CAJMRZ010000204.1 GCA_905215945.1 uncultured bacterium
CCCACCAGCTCGACATCGCAGCCATCAAAGCCGTGCGCAAACGCATCGGAGAAGTCGTCCGCAAAGGCCACCAGGAGGTCACCGGGACGCACAATGCCCAGCAGCGAAAGCGCCGCCGGCACATGCGAGGCCGCAACCAGTCGCACTCCACGCGCGCCAGTCCTTGCAGCCCAGACCTCTTCTAGCCGTTGCACGTCCACACGGCACCATCCCTTAATTAAAACCGAACCAAATAAACTTTCCAGGTTGAGCATAGCTAGCGAGCGGGCAGCTGCCGTGGCGAGGTGCCGCGAAAGAGGAGCGAAGCGTACTTTATGTACGCGAGCGACGGTTTGAGCGGCAGATCGCCCGGCAGATGCCCGCGCAGCGTCGACCGGTCCGGCGTTCGGCAGAACGCCGGAACAAAATTAGCCGTGGTACTCGCCGTTGTATTGGATCAACGTCAGGTCCTCCACGCCGTCAAGCGCGCGAATAGCGTCGGCATAGGGCATATCCACACCGTCCGAGAACAGCTCGACGGCCATCTCGACTTTGTCGCCGCGCATGGTCTTGGACTTGACAGTGAAGTTGGTGCGCCCAAACGCGCGCACGATATCGTCGCCTGTGGTCTGGCCTGTGTAGTGAATGACCATCATGTACACGCGCGCCTTATCCTGATGACTCGTAAAGCCGGCGATCATCACCACGATCACCACCGCCGTGAGCCCCACGAGCGCATACATGCCGGCGCCGGCCGTAATGCCCGTGGTAATGGCCCAAAATAGATACAGCAGGTCGAGCGGGTCCTTGACCGCCGTACGGTAGCGGACGATGGACAGAGCACCGACCATACCGAGCGAAATGACCACGTTTGTCGAGATCGCGAGCGTAACCATGCAGGTAAGCACGCACATACCCACGAGCGTCACGGCAAAACTGCGCGAATACACCACGCCGGTAAAAAAGCGCTTGTACACGTAGTAGATCAGGATACCCATGGCGAGCGCCACGAGCAGCGAAAGGCCAATCTTGGCGGGATCGACCTGGCCAAACGCCTCCAAGACGGAGTTCTTAAAAAAGTCCCTGGTGCTCATGGTCTAAATATCCCCTCGGTTCTCAAAATCCGATTCCCAGTAATTAAATCCGCGAAGGTAGGCGGTCTTTTCGTAACACAGGCAGTACTTGGAGACCGCCGTAAGCTCGGCCGCTCCCGGCGGCACCATATCGCGCACCAGCTGCGGGCAAAACTCCGTAAACTTGACCTCCATCACCAGCTTGCCGGGCTCCAGGACCGGCAGCGCGGGCAGCGTCGCGTCAAAGATATCGAAGCTTCCCACCGCGGCACACACGTTCATGTCAAACGTGATGCGCACGGTGCCCTCATCCATCACCCACGGCTCGCGCTCGTAGTCCACGATGGTCCGCGGGCGCATCATATTGCAGATGCACTCGATGTAGAACTCGCGACAGAGCGGATAAGGACTCCTCAGCAAAAAGTCGTAGTCGCCAGCCAGAATCTGCTCAAACTCGCCACGCGTGAGCGGCGCGTCCTCCTTGTAGATCCAGCTGCCGTACTTCTTTTTGCGCTCGAGCTTAATCACCTTGTCGCTGCCGTTATAGATGCGCACGCGATACTTTTTGCGCATGAGAATGCCGGCGTCTTTTTCCTCGTAGGCCGAGTTGCAGTAGTCGTCAAAGTACAGGCTGCGAATGGTGTAACCGCCTGCCCGCGCATGCTTGTCCAGCTTAAAAACCGGCGCCATGCGACAGGCAAGCGCGGCGTGCTCGCCCTCGTTAATGAGATATTTGAGCTCGTGGCGGTAACGCTCCTGCGTGGCACGCACAGGCGGGGCCGCCAAGCGCTCAAGCAGCGCGCTAGCCCTCCTCATACGTGTCCTCCACGACCTTACCGCCGTCTTGCACGTAAAAACACTTCATGCCGTAGTGCTTGCCGTCGTCGGTCACATAGTAGTCAAACGCATCTTGCGTATAGCCGTCGGAGTTGGTGGCACGCACGCGCACAAAAAACTGGCCGGTATCGGGCGCATCACAGGTCACCTCGGGAAGCAGCACGTCCTCGGCCTTAAAGACCACGTCGCTTATGGCATAGTCACGCGCAAGCTCCACGGTGTAGCGAATGTCGCGCGCCTCAAAGTCGTAGGACACATCCCAGTTAATACGCAGCTTACCGTTATCGATCTGCGGCACGCCGATGTAGAACGGCATGGGCTTTTTAAAACTCTCGCGAAAGCTCTTGTAGTTCTCCTCGATCTCGGAGGGAATCGCCGCGGCGATCTGCTCGTATTGGTCCTTGGTGACAGGCAGATGGTCGATATCGGGCGAAGCAAAGACCAGCGATTCAGTAACCTCGCGGTAGTGCTTGATCATCTTGCTCAGGCGTGCCTCGGTCATATACGAGCGCAGGTCCTTGACGGCACGGTCGAGATCGCTGCGGAACGATTTGCTGCGCAGCGCACGATTGAACAGAACGTTGCCCCAGTAGTTGCTTACGCCGCGCTCCCAGCTCGCGTAGTCCGAAAACCCGGTAAGAGAAAGCTCCAGCTTACGAAGCATGCCATCGTTATCCCAATCTAAAAAGTACCAGGTATTTGAGTTGAGAGGACTGTACAGATAGCAGTTACGGTTCTGCGTATCGCAGTTGCCCGTCAGAATCTGAAACGCCAGCCAATAAACCAGATTCTCGGAATCAAAGTGGGTGTCGAGCACGTCATCGATCTTTTGCGATTCGTCGTTGAGCGCATCGAGCATCTCGATGAGCTTCGTGTGGTCCGTATCGCCCTTAATCTCGAGCATGCCTTCAAAGCTTGCCTGGTTGTAGTCGGGATCATCGGCAAGCTTAATGGTGTCCTCGTAGCGATGGAAATCAAAGCTGTTCACCTTGTACAGGTGCCCGCTCTTATCCAGGCCATGTGCCTTAAGCGCCGTCTTGTTGAGCTGCTCCACCTGCGTAAACAGGCCGTAGTCCTCAAAGGTATCGTTGGACTTTTCGGTCTGGTCGCACACCCACAGATGCACAAACTGCGTGCGCAGGCCCATCATCTGGGGAATCCCGCGGATAAGATCGTAGGCCATCTTGTTGCGAAAACGCATACCCTCGCCCATGTGCTTGTTGAGCGCAATCGCACGCTGCTGGCGCCAGGTACCCTTGCCCTTTTTGAGCTCCACCTTGTAATTCTTCTGCGTATAACCGCTCGACGTCTGGCCGCGCACCTGCACGGTGGCATTGGGCGCTTCCTCG
>CAJMRZ010000205.1 GCA_905215945.1 uncultured bacterium
CTCGAGCCCATGCTCGTAATCGTAGTGCTCCTCGATGGCGCGCTCGTAGATGGGCTGGCCAAGCTCGGGGGCACTCGTGATGCCATTGCTCAGGGACTTGCCGGGGCGGCGGATGATGACGTGGCTGAACTTGGTCATGATGATCCTCCTTGGATCTCTTAGCAGAGAGCGGGACTTCTTCGCGCCCGCCTTCCTTTCGATGGCTTTATCTTAGTGCGGTTTTCCTGTTTTGTATATTGTATACAATACTGAACGGTAGATATTCATCGGTAAGCGTATTCTTACGTATCGGCGCAAAGTAGCACGATTTAGCTGGTCGTTCTATAATTCAATTGAGCTATTCAAGCGAAACGTATTTAATTTTAGAAATATACAGTTAAGGAACATAAGCTCATGGAAACGCTCAGAAGGCCCCTGAAGGACCACGTATACGACTATATTTCGAGCCGTATTGACGCCGGCGAATTGTCCGCCGGCGACCGGCTGAGCGAGCAGACGATCTGCGATGCCATGGGCGTGTCGCGCACGCCGGTCCGCGAAGCGCTCATCCAGCTGGCAAGCGATGGCTACCTGGACAATCTCCCCCGCCGCGGATTCCGCGTCCGTGGGTTCGATCAGCAAAACGCCGTTGAAGTCTTTGAGATTATGGGACCGCTCGACGGGCAGGCCGCATATCTCTCCTGTCCGAACCTAACCGACGATGACATTACGCAGCTGAAATTTCTCGTCGGCTCTATGGACCTCGCGATCCAAGGCGGTCTCATCCGAAAGTACGACGACATTCAGCGAGACTTTCATCTGACGTACTTCAACCGCTGCGGCAACGACCGTCTGCGCGATATGATCTCGCAGCTCGAGCGCTGCTTTATCAAGCGCGATTACGAGACTGTCGACCAGGAGACGGCGTGCAAACTGCTCAACAAAGCCAACAACGAACATGCCCATATTCTTGAGTTGTTCGAAGCACGAGATGCGACGGGCGTGCGCGACTACGTTCGCGATGTCCATTGGAACACAGAAAACGCCCAGTTCACCGTCTGGTAGGAAACGATGCCCTTGCGGAAAGCGTGTACCGTTATTCCCGCTCGAAACGGGTCGCAGTTTCCCAACGGGGCCCCTCGGGGAAACTACATCCCAGAATTCTGGCTCGAAACGGGATATGGTTTCCCAAACAGGCCTCTTACGGAAAATGCATCCCGGAATCCCCACTCGAAACGGGACGCACTTTCCCAGTCGAGGCCCTATGGGAAACTGCGTCCCACCTTGAAAGGCAAAACTGGGACGCAGTTTCCGGGCGGGGCATCAAAAACGAAGTTGCGGTGGAATAGTTCCTGGATGGACTGGTTGATGCCCCAGATAGGAACTATTTCACCGCAAGTTATTGAAGGGCTGGGATGCCGAGACTCTTACAGATGGCGCTCCAGGAAGCGGAAGGCTAGGCGAATCCAAGGGCGGACTGCCACCTGCTTGTCCTCGTTGTCGACCGCGGTGTTGGCGTTGCCGAGCGAAAGGCCGTGACCACCCTGGTCGAAGACGTGCATCTCGCATGCAACGCCCTCCTCGGCCATGCGCTGCGCAAACGGGTAGACCTGCGCGATCGGCGCCGTCTTGTCGTCGGACACGCCCCACACAAAGGTCGGTGGCATCTGACGCGAAACATGCGTGGTGGGGCAGATGTCGGCCAGATGCTCGTCAGTTGCCTCGCCGCCCGTCACCATCGACAGGTAGTCGTTGAGCAAATCGCGCCCCGTCTTGCCGCCCGTCTTGGGCACACGCAAGTCAATGCGCGGATCGCGCGCCTGCATGTCACGCACATAGGCAAAGTCGAGCAATGGATAGCCCAGCACCACGGCATCGGGACGAATGTCGTCCGGACGCGCCCCGGCAAGTGCCGCGAAGGGGCCGGTCTTCCACTGTGTTGCCAGCGAGGCGCAAATCATGCCGCCAGCAGAAAAGCCCACGACGCACACGCGCTTGGGATCGACATGCCACTCGTCAGCGTTGGCGCGCACCGTGGCGACCATCTTGGCAAGATCTGCCTGCGGGTGCGGAAAACTTACGTCACCCGTGCCGCTCGTCACATAGTTGAGCACAAAGGCCTGGTAGCCGCGGTCCAAAAACGCAAACGCCACCGGGTCCTGCTCGTGCGGAGCGATATGCGTAAACGCACCTCCGCCGCAGATAATCACGGCAGGGCGGCGGCCATTCGGTTTATCGGGCAGCGGCTCGGCACCCAAATACGTAAAGGTCGCCGGATATTCCTCGGTCGGCTCCTCGCCCCACAGCGCATGGTTCTCGACAATCATATGTGCTCCCTTCGCGCAAATTAAGCGCCCTTGTTTTTTGCCTTCAAGCGTACCCCACTTGAACCCGTGGCGCAGAAACACTCCGGCAATAAGTTTCCCTTCAACTGATATATCACATAATCCCAGTTCAGAGGTATCTTTGAGCAGCGTAGAATAGGGGCGTTGACCAAGCCGCGAAACACATATGAAACGTTTCCGGCAAACCAAACGCGCGATATGCGCCTATTTAAGTTGGAGGCAACTATGGGTCTGCTCGATTCGCTTAAGTCCACCTTCACCTCGACCGGCGAGGCGTCCGTTCCGCCCGCAGCAAGCTTCGCCACCCGCGAAGGCGTCATCTATGCCCCCGTTAACGGCGTGCTCGTCAACCTGGACGAGGTTCCCGACGAGACGATCGCCTCGGGCATGCTTGGCCAGGGCTATGGCATCGAGCCCATTACCGGCACCATCTATGCGCCCGCCAACGGCCGCATCGGTGCCACCACTGTCACCAACCACTCCATCGGCATGATTACCGAGGACGGCCTGCGCGTGTTCATCCATGTTGGCCTGGGCACCGTGGAAATGAACGGCAAGGGTTTTGCCCGCTTTGTCGAGATGGGCGATGTGGTCAAGGCAGGCCAGCCGCTCATCAGCTTCGACCGCGAGGCCATTAAGGCCGCTGGTCACGAGGACATCGTGACCGTCATCGTCTCCGAGCTCGATCGTCTTAAGAGCATCGACCATGTCGGCGAGTCTGGAACGCTTATCGGCGGCAACCCGCTCGTCAAGCTGGGCGACCCGCTGCTGGTTGCCAAGACCAAGTAGCCAGGCCCCGCGCCACACAGCCAAAAGGCACCTCGTCAAGCGCCCACGACCATTTGGCCGCGGGCGCTTTTCGTTTGAAAAACCATCCCGCCAATG
>CAJMRZ010000206.1 GCA_905215945.1 uncultured bacterium
CTGAGGTCCCGTTGTGCGGGAGCCCCGGGGAGGGCAAATATATAAGGTCGATCGCGAGTTCCGCACGAGCCGGAGAGCACTTAATGTGCTCTCCGTGCGAGTCAGGACTGTCCGAGCAGGCGACCTTATATATTTGCCCTCCCCGGGGCTCCTCGCCAGTCCCCCTCAGCTAGTTCTTGAGCGAGTTCAGCGGAGCCGGGAAGCGTCCACCGCGGTGGGCAAGCACGGTGCCGGCGTTGGGGTTTACCGGCATGATGGGCGCACGGCCGAACAAGCCACCGTACTCGACGCAGTCGCCCACGCCCTTGCCGATGGCGGGAATCACGCGCACGGCCGTGGTCTTGTTGTTGATGACGCCGATGGCCATCTCGTCGGCGATGATGCCGGCGATGGTCTCGACCGGGGTGTCGCCGGGGATGGCGATCATGTCCAGGCCGACGGAGCACACGCAGGTCATAGCCTCGAGCTTCTCGAGCGAAAGCGCACCGGCCTCGACGGCGGCGATCATGCCGGCATCCTCGGACACGGGGATAAAGGCGCCGGAGAGACCGCCCACGCTGGAGCTGGCCATGACGCCGCCCTTCTTGACGGCATCGTTGAGCATGGCGAGTGCACAGGTCGTGCCCGGGCCACCGCAGGTGCCCACGCCGATGATCTCGAGGATGCGCGCGACGGAGTCGCCGATGGCAGGCGTGGGAGCCAGCGACAGGTCGACAATGCCCTTCTCAACACCCAGGCGATGGGCGGCCTCGCGGCTCATGAGTTCGCCGGCGCGGGTGATCTTAAAGGCAGTCTGCTTAATCTTCTCGGCGACCTCCATCATCGATGCGGAATCGGGCAGTGTCTCCAGGGCTGCGGCCATAACGCCGGGGCCCGAGACGCCAACGTTGATGACGGCGTCGGCCTCGCCACCGCCGTGGACAGCGCCCGCCATAAACGGGGAGTCCTCGACCATGTTGGCAAAGCAGACAAACTTGGAAGCGCCGACGGAGTCCTGGTCGGCCGTGAGCTTAGCGGCGTCGATGATGGTCTGCGCAGCCATGAGCACGGCGTCCATGTTGATGCCGGCGCGCAGGCTGGCGACGTTGACGCTGGAGCAGACGCGACTCGTGGTGGCGAGCGCCTGCGGGATGGACTGGATGACGCGGCGGTCGGCGTCGCCGATGCCCTTCTGGACGAGCGCGGAGAAGCCGCCCAGGTAGTCGATGCCGAGGGTCTCGGCCGCACGGTCGAGGGCATGCGCGATGGGGGTGAGGTCCTCATCCTTGCAGCAAGCGGCGATCTGCGCCACCGGGGTGACGGAGACGCGCTTGTTGACGATGGGGATGCCGTACTCGCGCTCGAGGTTCTCGGCGGTCTCGACCAAGTGCTCAGCCGTGTGCGTCACGTGGTCGTAGATCTTCGTGCACATGCGGTCGAGGTTCTCGTCGCCGCAACCCATGAGCGAAACACCCATGGTGATGGTCCTGATGTCGAGGTTCTGCTCCTCAACCATGCCGCGGGTTTCCGCGATTTCTGCGGGCGTGATCGCCATCCTTGCGCTCCTATCTGCCAAAACGAGCATAGTCTTATCTATTCTAACGTGCCGCACGTGCCAAGTGGCGCATGCGGCACGTTTTGGTGCTCGGTTGTTTCCGTTGTGTTACTGCCCAAAGACCTCTTCGGCGATGCGCGCGCTTTCGGCGGCGTCCTTGGCGTAGTAGTCTGCGCCAATCTGTTTGGCGTATTCGGGGGTGAGCACGGCGCCGCCTACGATGATCTTGACGCCCGGCACCTCGGCATGAAGCAGCTTGATGGTCTCCTCCATGGCGACGACCGTGGTAGTCATAAGCGCCGAGAGGCCGACGAGCTTAATGTCACGCTCCTGCACGGTCTTGAGCACCTCCTGCGGGTCGACGTCGCGGCCTAGGTCAAAGACGGTATAGCCGTAGTTATCGAGCAGCATCTTGACGATGTTCTTACCGATGTCGTGGATATCGCCCTTGACGGTGGCCACGCAGATCTTGCCCTTGTCGGCAATCTCGCCGGCGGGCATCAGACGCTTGATGGTGTCGAAGCCCACGCGTGCGGCCTCGGCCGAGGCCATGAGCTGCGGCAAGAAGAACTTGCCCTGGTCAAAGAGGACTCCGACCTCGTCGAGGGCGGGGATAAAGTGATTGTTGATGAGGTCCATGGCGTCGTGATCTGCCAGCAGACGCTCAGTCTCGGCCGCGATTTCGCCTTTGCGGCCCGAGACGACCATGTGGCGGATGGGGTCGTCATCGGCGCTTGCGGTGGTGCTTGCGGCAGGCGCGGCATCGCTCGATACTGACTGAGCGGCCGCCGGGTTCGCGGCGATCTTGTACGGATCGGTCCAGCCGGCGTAGCGCTCGATGTATCCGGTCGAGCCCTCGTCCTCAACGCTCAGGACGCGATAGCTGTAGACGGTATCCATAAAGCGCTTGGAACCCGGGTTCATGATGGGGGCATCCAGACCTGCACCAAAGGCGGCGGCCAAAAAGACCGAGCCCAGCAGCGGCCGCGCGGGCAGGCCAAAGCTGATGTTCGATACGCCGAGTGCGCACTTGACGCCCAGGCGCTCCTTGCACAGAGACATGGCACGTAGAATCTGCTCAGCCTGGCGCTGGTTGGTCGAGGCGGTCATGACCAGGCAGTCGATGAGGATGCGGTCCGGGCCGATGCCGTAGCGGGCGGCCTCGGCCACGATGCGCTCGGCGATGGCGAAGCGGGCCTCGGCGGTATCGGGGATGCCGCCCTCGTCGAGCGTAAGGCCGACGACGTTGGTGCCATAGTGGGCCACCAGCGGAAAGATCTCACCCATGATCTGTTGTTTGCCATTGACCGAGTTGATGATGGGCTTGCCGGCGTAGCGGCGCACGGCGGCCTCGACGGCTGCGGGGTCGGTGGAGTCGATCTGCAGCGGCAGCAGCGTGGAGCCCTGGAGCTGCTCGGTGGCCTGCTGGATGACCTTGACCTCGTCGATCTCGGGCAGGCCCACGTTGACGTCCAGGATGTCGGCGCCCTGCTCCTGCTGGCTGATGCCCTGACTCACGACGTAGTCCAGGTCGCCGTCGCGCAGGGCCTGCTGCAGGCGCTTTTTGCCGGTGGGGTTGATGCGCTCGCCGATGACGGCGATCTTGTGGCC
>CAJMRZ010000207.1 GCA_905215945.1 uncultured bacterium
TGGATGCCGACCTGATCTTGGTCATGGACCACGGCAACATTATCGAGCAAGGTACGCATAAGGAACTGCTGGCTGCCGAGGGCGCTTATGCCGACCTCTACTTGAGTCAGTTCGCATAATGTGACAAAGGGATAGCCCCACATGTCACATCAAAAAGAAAGGCGCGCCGGGGATGAATTCCCTGGCGCGCCTTCTTGTGTTGATGCGGGGCTTGTACCGTTCGCAGCCCTAGCGTTCGTCCGCGAGCTTGGCGACGAGGGCCTTGAGCTCGGCCACCTCTCGCTCGAGTTCCTTGACGCGGCGGGCGTTTTCGGTGATGCCCTGACGGTTGAGGGCGCTCTGCTCGGCGGCATCGTCGGGCATGTACTCGCGATGCTGCTTGGCATCGAAGCTCTCCTCGAACACGCGGCAGCCGTTGCGCTTGATGATGCGCCCGGGCACGCCCACGACGGTGCAGTTGTCGGGCACGTCCTTGACGACGACCGAGTTGCCGCCGATTTTGACGTTGTTGCCAATGTGGATGTTGCCAAGCACCTTGGCGCCCGTGCCCACCGTGACATTGTTGCCCAGGGTGGGGTGACGCTTGCCGGTCTCGTTGCCGGTGCCGCCGAGCGTGACGCCCTGGTAGAGCACACAGTTGTCGCCCACGATGGCAGTCTCGCCAATAACGACGCCCATGGCGTGGTCGATAAAGAAGTGCTTGCCAATCTGTGCGGCGGGATGAATTTCGACGCCGGTGATATGACGGGTGATCTGCGAGAGCACGCGGGCGAGCGAGCGATGACCGTGCTCCCAGAGCCAGTGCTCGGGCACGTGGTTCCACTTGGCGTGCAGGCCAGGATAGGAAAGGAAGATGACCAGGCCGTTTTGCGCGGCAGGGTCTTGCGCCTGGACGGTCTTGATGTCCTCGCGAATGGTATTGATAAAGCTCACCGGCCGCCCTCCCTTAGCGCCGTGACAATGCGATTCAATAAAGTATAGCGATTCGCTAGGGATTAGGAAGGGCGATCTTGCTTCGCTTTGGGCGACAAGTGTCAGTTATGCAAACTTGCTGGTAATGGGGTCATGCTTTTGTGGGGTTGCGCACGAGGGGGCGCCGCAACCGTATACTGGTCAACTTGGACGTATCCGCGCCCACAACTGAGAGGTTTTACTTCATGGGTTTCATCAATTTTATCGCCGAGCTGCTTAAGGACCCGCGCACCGCGATCGCCAGCTGGATCGCCGCCGGCCCGCTTATGGCCTACGGCTGCGTGTTCCTAATCATCTTTATCGAGACGGGCGTGGTGTTCTTCCCGTTCCTTCCCGGCGACTCGCTGCTGTTTGCCTCGGGCTTCTTTGCCCACAACGGCGGCTTTAACATCGTGGCGCTTCTGGCCACCGCATGGGCCGCAGCCATCCTGGGCGATCAGTGCAACTTTATGATCGGCCACTTCTTTGGCCGCAAGATCATCGCCTCGGGCAAGGTAAAGGCCATGACGCCCGAGCGCATCAAAAAGTCCGAGGATTTCCTGGATAAGTGGGGCCATCTGGCCATCTTCCTCGGTCGCTTCTTCCCGTTCATCCGCACCTTTGTGCCTTTTATCGCCGGCATGGGCGGCATGCACTGGCGCAACTTTGTCATCTTTAACGTGCTGGGTGGCATTACCTGGTCAACGCTCTTTACACTGCTGGGCTACTTCTTTGGCGGCATTCCCTTTGTGCAGGAGCACTTTGAGCTGCTAATTGTTGGCATCGTTGCCGTGTCGATCATCCCGACCGTGGTCGGTCTGGTCAAGGCTAAGCTGGGCAAAAAGAACGCGTAGCTCGAGCCAGCGCGCAAACCGTGCAGTTGAGGCCCGTCGCCGTTTACGGTGGCGGGCCTCTTCAGCTTCGGTCAAATGAAATTACTTTAGTTAGTTAAAGAAAAACGTTTTATCCGACGCGCGTGCGGAGTACAATCTCGTGCATGCGAATCGACGTGCCATCGGTTTTGATGCTGTTCGCGTGTCCCGTCCGGCTCTACGCTCCGGGCGTGCGACGTTGCGACGCGGTCGGCCTCGGTCCTTGCGTGCGGGTTCGCGAGTATGCAACTGTGTATGTAAGGAGCGACATATGACTGTCGAGAAGAAGGATATCGATTGGGGTAGCCTCGGCTTTGGCTACATGAAGACCGATTACAGCTACGAGGCCCATTGGAAGGATGGCGAGTGGGACGAGGGCGGCCTGACCACCGACCACACCCTGCATGTCTCCGAGTGCGGCGGCATCTTCCATTACTGCCAGGAGGTCTTTGAGGGCCTGAAGGCCTACACCGCCGAGGACGGCAGCATCGTCTGCTTCCGTCCCGACATGAACGCCGAGCGTATGTATAACTCCGCGCAGCGCCTCGAGATGCCCCCGTTCCCCAAGGACAAGTTTGTCGAGGCCGTCAAGCAGGTCGTCTCTGCCAACGCCGCCTGGGTTCCGCCCTTCGGCTCTGGCGCAACCCTGTATGTGCGTCCGTTTATGATCGGCTCCGGTGACGTGATCGGCGTGGCTCCCGCTCCTGAGTACACGTTCCGTATTCTCGTGACCCCGGTCGGTCCGTACTTTAAGGGTGGCCTTAAGCCCGTTAAGCTGCGCGTTTCCGAGTATGACCGTGCCGCACCGCACGGCACCGGCAACATCAAGGCCGGCCTGAACTACGCCATGTCCCTCAAGCCCACGATGGAGGCCCATCGCGAGGGCTATGCCGAGAACCTGTATCTCGACTCCGAGTCCCGCACCTATGTCGAGGAGACCGGTGGCGCCAACGTCCTGTTCGTGAAGGAGGACGGCACCCTCGTCGTTCCTCAGTCGCACACCGACTCCATCCTGCCCTCTATCACCCGTCGTTCGCTCGTTCAGGTCGCTCAGGACCTGGGTATGACCGTCGATCAGCGCCCCGTCGAGTGGGCCGAGGTCAAGGCCGGCACCTTTGTGGAGTGCGGCCTGTGCGGCACCGCTGCCGTCATCTCCCCGGTGGGCGAGATTGACAACAAGGTCTATGGCGCCGACGAGACCGTGACCTTCCCGGCTGGCTACACCGAGATCGGTCCCGTGATGAAGAAGCTCCGCGAGACCCTGACTGGTATCCAGTCTGGT